>JAGGWH010000083.1 GCA_021157585.1 Bacteroidales bacterium
GGCTTAAGAAACTCATATAAATAGGTTGCAGTATTTGATAATGCCACTAATTCACGAATGGAAATAATTAACTTATCAGCTTTATTTGTACAAATTCTTTTTCTCTCCTCTTCCACTTTCTGCAAATAGATAGATTCAGCAGATGAAAAACGTTGCATATTCTGCATAAGAATAGTACGATAATTTGGCTGAAGACTTTCTAAAACAGGCATCACTTTATGCCGAAGACTGTTCCGTAAATATTTTGTTGATGCATTGGAACTGTCTTCTCTAAAGCTTAAATTATTTTGCTTTACATAAGTATCTATTTCGTTGCGCGTAGTGAATAACAGTGGATGGATAAGCTTTCCGTTTTTCGGCAATAATCCATGCAAACCGGCAATTCCTGTTCCGCGCAACTGATTAATAAAATATGTTTCTATGGCATCATCAGCATGATGAGCAGTAGCATAAACAGCATAATTTTCTTTCTCGCAAAGCTCTCTGAACCAGACAAAACGTAAATCGCGAGCAGACATTTGAATAGAAATCTTATGTTTTTTAGCATAAGCCGAAGCACTACAATTATTAAGAAAAAAAGGAATATTTAAGTCTTTTGCCAATGCTTCAACAAAGGCGGCATCTCCATCAGATTCTGCTCCTCTAAGTCCAAAATTACAATGTGCAATAGCAAAAACAAAATCGGTTTGGGCAAACAAATGGCACATCACCACGGAGTCGATACCTCCACTTACTGTTAAAAGCACTTTCTCGCCTTTGGCGATAAGTTTCTCTTTTAAAATGAAATTGATGAGTTGCTGGTACATACTGCAAAAGTACGTTTTTTTTAGCAAGGGGGCACCTTAAAGAGGTAGTTCACTTCGGTAAGTTCGGCGTAAGCATTTCGATGAGCGTAGCGATAGAGAAACGGCAAAGTTCTCAACAAAGTTTATCTGTTTAAGAATGAGATTCCTCTCTTCGTTCGGAATGATGGCAATGTGTTCGAAATAATGAATTATTTTAAAACAAAAAAAGAGAAACAGCAAAGACCATACTCCTACTCCGGATAAAAAGCATCTTCAATATGATCTACCTGATATTTATTTTGAGCAAAAACAATAGAGATAATATCAAAACGACATTCTAAATCTATATCATTTTCTTCAATATAAGCATTAGCAGCTCGAATAAGAAAACCTTGTTTTTTCTTGGTTACGGCAATAAAAGGCTCTCCAAAATAGTTAGTACTCCGCGTCTTAACCTCAACAATAACTAAATAGTCATTATTCTTGGCAATAATATCTACTTCATCCTTGCGATGCCGCCAATTTGTTTCTAATATTTTAAAGCCTTTGGAAACCAATAAATGAAGGGCAAATGCTTCTCCACGCTTCCCCAGTTCATGTTTTTCTATCATAAGATTTAATTTACTCCGGCTGAACCAAGGTATTTTGAATTGCCAAAGCCTACACCACTATCTGAAAGGTAATCACTAATGTAAAAATCTGAAGTAGAGTCCATGATTTTTAGAATTAAAATTCAGCTAAATTTATAGAAAAGTAGACAATAAATCAAATTTACTTATAAGAACCCTATTCAAAAGCTACAGAAAAGTTAGCGTGCTTTCATTGCTATTTACTTCTAAAGAAACTTCTCTACCCATTATCAATGCCCGATTATCGGCAATATGACCGGCAGGAAATCCAAACACGATTGGATAGGTAAATTCTTTACTATGTTCTAAAATAATTTCTTCTGCTGTTTTTCCAAAAGGGATGGCATTATCGTTCATATCATTCATTCCACCTACAATCAAACCTGCTAAGTTTTCAAGTTTTCTAGCACGTTTTAAGTTCATCATCATCCTATCGATATGGTACAAATACTCATCCAAATCCTCAATAAAAAGAATTTTTCCATCAAAATCCATTTCTGATTCTGAACCCATTAAACTGTAAAGAATGGATAAATTTCCTCCTATTAATTCGCCTTTAACATTATCAGCGCGGATTACCTTTGTTGGTTTAAAAGTATATTTATCCAATTCTCCAAATAATGCTTTACGTAGACTTTCGGTAGCAAAATTTTCTTTTCCATCTTTAGGAAAGTTCAAAGGCATAGTGGCATGCAAAGTTTCAATACTAAATTGAGCATTTACGTGACTATGAAAAACGGTAAAATCAGAATAGCCAATCAGCCATTTCGGAAAGCGTTCAAACTGATCAAAATCAAGACTATCAATAATTCTAACACTACCATAACCGCCTCGCGTAGAAATAATTGCTTTTATTTCAGCATCATCTAAAAAACTTTGAAAATCGGCTGCTCTTTCCTCATCATTTCCTGCAAACTGATTTTCTTGTGAAAAAAGATGCTGTCCAAAAACAGGTTCTAAACCCCAGCTTTGAAGCATTTTAACGGATGCTCTAATTTCATCTATACTAACTTTACGTGCCGGTGATACCAATCCTATTTGGTCACCCTCTCTTAGATAAGGTGGTCTTGTCATATCACAAAAGTAAAAAATATAAAAGCAAAGCTTTTCTTTTTTCATTATTTTTGACAAAATTTCAAAATGGCAATCATTAGAAAAGTAAAAGGCGTAGCTCCAATCTTTGGAAAAGATTGTTTCCTTGCCGACAATGCAACGGTTGTTGGCGATGTAGTGATGGGCGATAAATGCAGCGTTTGGTTTAATGCTGTAGTTAGAGGCGACGTTCATAGCATCCGAATTGGGAACAATGTAAATGTACAAGATGGTGCTATTATCCATTGTACTTACCAAAAAGCCCCTGTTGAAATTGGCGATAATGTTTCTATTGCACATAATGCCATTGTTCATGGTTGCAAAATTCGTGATAATGTTTTAGTAGGAATGGGTGCTATTTTAATGGATGATGTTTTGGTAGAAAGCAATTCGATTATTGCTGCCGGAGCCGTTGTTTCAAAAGGAACTCATATCGAATCGGGTACTGTTTGGGCAGGTGTTCCTGCAAAAAAAATTAAAGATATTGATGAAGCTCTACTTAAAGGCGAAGTAAATCGGATTTCAGACTCCTATAATATGTACGCCAGTTGGTATGATAAAGAAGATTAAATTATGGAAAAAATTGCAATATTCCCGGGTTCATTCGATCCTATTACCTGTGGGCATGCCTCAATAATTAAAAGAGCAATTCCTCTCTTTGATAAAATTATTATCGCCATTGGAGTAAATGCTTTAAAGTCGAACTATTTTGATTTGGAAAACCGAATAAAAATGATTGAAGCGGTTTTTGCCGATTCAGATAAAATTGAAGTACAAAGCTATACAGGACTTACAATAGATTTTTGCAAGAAAGTAAATGCTAAATTCTTACTTCGTGGCTTACGCACTTCGGCCGATTTTGAATTTGAACGTAGTATCGGACAAATTAACAAGCAGATGAATTCCGAAATTGAAACCGTATTTTTACTCACTCAACCCGAACATACGGCTTTAAACTCCTCGATCGTTCGTGATATCTTACGTAATAATGGCGATGTGAGTCAGTTTATTCCGGCAGAAGCTCTTCCCTTTCTCAAATAATAAAAGCAATTAAGCGTTAACTAAAAATGACAACTTATCTTAAGCAGTTTCTTTTTCTTGGCTTACTCTTTTTTATGCTTCCTATTTCCAAGGCATTACCAACTTTTATAGAAGGAAAAGTAATAAACGGAAATGGCTTAGTTATTCGTGTATCTGCTTATTCTGATCAGATTAGTTTTCAGGAAAACTTACTTGATATGTATGAGATTAAGGGTGACGAGAATTTTGAATTGGGTTTTGAAATTGCCGATATTCAAGAAATATTTGTACATATCGGTAACCAAACTTTTTCCTTTTTTGCCGAAGAAGGAAGAAGCTATCAACTTAAAATAGAAAATGTAGAAATCCCACCAAAAAGTGCGATAAGCGAGCAAAAGCCTTTACATTTATTTTGGGGTAAGAGAAATGCTTTGGATGAAGCCATTGATAATTTTAACTACACTTTTAGTAGTTTCGTGGAAGAAAATTTTGTGGCATTATACAAATATCGCGACAGCAAACTGCTACAATCTTTTGAAGATGAAACAGAAACAAAGCTTAAGGAGACAACTAATTTAAGCCCAAAAGAAAAAATATTCTTCAAAAACTTTATTGCCTACCAATTAGCCGATTTAAAAAATGCTTCGCATACCGTAAGCGATTTAAAATTAGGCGAAACATATTTTAAAAATGCCGAGATTTTGTATAATAACCCGGCTTATATGCTGTTTTTCAATCACTACTTTGCAAAATATTTTGTAACAGGAAAGAGAAATACAAATTACCATGAGTTTATTAAGTTGATTAGAAATGGAAACAATATTTATAAACTTATAGATTATCTTGGGCAAGATCCAATTTTAATTCAAGAGCGTTTACGCGAATTAGTTCTTTTAAATGCACTAAAAGAAGTGTATTACAATAAAGATTTTAATGCTTTGCAGATAAAAATTTTAATTGAAGAAATAACTAAGAATAGTAAGTTTACTGAGCATAAAAAAATAGGGGCAGCAATCATTAGTCAATTAAGCGGATTACAAATTGGAGCTATAGCACCAATATTTAAACTAAAGTCAACACAAGGAAATTATAAAAGCTTAAGCGATTATAAAGGAAGGTATATCTATCTTATTTTCACCTCGGACAATTGTCAGGCTTGCGAATCTGACAGAGTTGCTCTTGAAAGAATACACGAAAAATATAAAAAGGATATTGCAGTTGTTGAAGTTTTTGTGAACTACACCAAAAACGGACTTATTAAATATACAAATGAGACTAAAGCAAGTTGGGATCGGCTTTTATTTAATAATAACTTTGATCTTTTAAATTCCTATCGTATACGGACTTATCCCCTTTATATTTTGCTCGACCGCGAAAATAAAATCTTGCTAAACCCTGCAAAAAAACCCCATGAAGGCATTGATAGATATTTTGACTTTATAATAAAACGTGATGCTCACAAAGAGGAAAAACAGGATGTTTTATTCCGTTAAATCCTTATTATTTTTAAAGAAGGTGAAATTCACATTCCCGTATTTTCTATGATCGAAAAAATTGGGATGTTCTGTAAATGAGGTATGCTTTGGGTGTTCTAATACAAACATTCCATCAACCTGAAGCAAATTACTAGAAAAAACTAAATTCGGTAAAGTATTTAGTTCTGGCATATCATAAGGAGGATCGGCAAAAACAAAATCGAAAGCACGTTTATTGGTTTTAATAAACTGGAAAACATCCATTTTAAGAATACGCATATTCTCCATTTCCAATTTATCAATGATCGATTCGATAAAACGAGCATGCTGTCCGTTTTGCTCAACAGATAAAACACTATTTACACCTCTCGATACCAATTCATAGCTAATACTTCCTGTACCGGAAAATAAATCTAAAGCATCAATATCTTCAAAATCCACTAAATTATTGATAACATTAAAAAGGCTTTCTTTAGCCATATCTGTTGTTGGTCGCAACTTCAAGTTTTTAGGCAAAGTAAATCGCTTGCCTTTAAAATATCCACTAATTATTCGCATAAAACGGCTTGTGTTAAAATGTGGTATTTTGAAGCAATCGTCTTCGGAATATCATTTCCGAAAACTAAACCTCTATTCTTTATATTTGGAAATTCCAAGTTGCCTATATATTGATAAGCAATAGCATAAAGCTCTGTACTCCTATCAATATTACCTGAAAACAGTAAAGGAACACTTTCCGGCTTAAGGTTTAATTGATTATATACCAATAAGATAAAATAAATAAAATCTTCTTTTTCCTTAAATGAAAAAGTATTTGAAAACAGTAATTTATCGTTATCGAAAACAATAATATGCATAGAATTTACAGCTACTTCTGCGTAAACAGCTGCTCCTTTTCGCATTTTCTGCAATATCGCCATTTGCTGAATAAAGACAGTAGAGGCGTGTTTAAGATTAATCGTTGAAAAATGATCACTCAAGCTATAAAATGATGGAGCATAAACAGCATATACATTCTGAGTTTCTAAAAAAGAAAGCTTATCGGTTCTTACCATAAAATTTTCGGGTAATCGATGTAGCTGATTAAGATAATCTATTGCGTTCTCTTTATCAAACAGAGCAATAGGAACTAAAGTAAAATAGTTATTATCAATGGTCAGATGTACACTTTTAAAATCCTTACTGCTAATTTTCTTTTCAACGAGAATATCTCCCAAACGAAGATTAACTTTTTCGCTCTGATAAACAGCTTCATCACCCAACATCAGAGGCACTTTATAATCTTCAATAAGTAAAACTTTGTTCCTTATACTATCTATTTGGGCAAAAGAAAATCCATCCAACCTAAGCTGAATGGACAATCTGTTATTTTTTATATTATCGGACTGAAAATCCCGATCAATAAATTGAGCCGATGCTATCATTGAATTAGGCAAAGGCATAATTTATTACTTCCAATTTCCTTCGGTAGATGCTTCGTTTAGCGATCCTACTTTAAGTCCGGCATACTTATTCATCTCTTCAACTTTCTTAATCAAATTGATAATAAGCTGCTCATCAAGACCTTTTAATATCACTTTGTAATCAGCCTGACTTTCAAACACTTGAACAGGAACACCACCACGTTTAATTTCGCCTGAACGCAACTCAAAAGTTTCGTTAGCAAAGAATTTTGCCGGTATTGGAACATATTTCAACTGATCAACATTGAAATGATCACGCTTACCATACAATGAATCAATAATAGAAATTGTTCCTAAAGTATCTCGTATAGTCTTTGTAAAGGTAGTATCGTTAGGGTCAGCAACCTCTTTAACAATAAAAAACTCACTGGTTTTCAAGAAATCAATTAAAGTATCCCAGCTTGCGGTATATTTACCATTCACTTTTCTATAAGCCAATTCTCCGGCTCTAATATCTTCTAATTTATGAATAACCGCTTGGTCGCGCTTATTTTTTTCCTTATTAAAACGGACAGGCTCCATTATGCTTTCCACAACCATATATCCCAATCCTACAATCACTACCAATAAAAACAGTTTTAATGCAATTTTCATCTTTCTAAATTTAGTTACCCACTAAGGTTTATTTCACAATCAAAAAGCAAAAATAATGTTTTATCTCTGATTATCTGCTTTATCATCATTTTTTTTTATGTATAAAAAAACTAGCTTTGGCAGCATCAAAAGCTTTTGTAATTTTACTCGCTAAATTTCTATAATATGACTGACCAATTTTACCCCATCTCTCTTAATAAACTTTTAAAAAGAATATTACGTGAACTTAATTCCGAAGATGAAATTTTAGGACTTCCTAAGCAACTTTTTGTTAATCCAAATAACTTTGAAAATTTAAAAATTCAACGCTTTGGTAAGACTCTCTCAACACCTTACGGAGTAGCGGCTGGGCCACATACACAACTAGCACAAAACATTGTTTCATCTTGGCTTTTTGGAGCACGATATATAGAACTGAAAACCATTCAAACACTCGATGAATTAGAAGTAAGCAAACCTTGTATCGATATGCAAGACGAAGGCTATAATTGCGAATGGTCACAAGAATTAAAAATCAATAATAGTATAAGTGAATATCAAAATGCGTGGATAATTATTCATGTTTTAAATCATTATTTTGGTTGGGGCAAAAGCCCCGATACGATTTTTAATATGAGTGTTGGTTACGATTTAAGAGGAATTATGCAAGAAAACGTGCAAGATTTCTTTGCTAAAATGAAAGATTCATCGGCAGAACTGGAAGAAAAGAAACAGCAAATCCGTAGTCTTTATCCCGCAATTGATGAAATAGATATACCTGTACAACTTTCTAATAACATTACCCTTTCTACAATG
This sequence comes from Bacteroidales bacterium, assembly GCA_021157585.1. Lineage (NCBI taxonomy): Bacteria > Pseudomonadati > Bacteroidota > Bacteroidia > Bacteroidales > Bacteroidales bacterium. The sequence continues at coordinate 7,854 of JAGGWH010000083.1, forward strand.
CACGGCTGTCCGGCTCACGAAATTGAAGAAATTGCAACTTATTTAATAGAGAAAAAGAAGCTCCATACCATTGTAAAACTCAATCCTACTCTTTTAGGTACAGAAAATCTACGTGGAATCTTAAACGATAAAATGGGATGGCCTGTTCAGGTTCCCGACATTGCTTTTGAACACGATTTAAAATACCCCGATGCTTTATCTATCATCAAGAATCTAAAAAATTCAGCACAAAAAACAGGAGTACATTTTGGGTTGAAATTGACAAACACCTTAGAAGTTAAAAACCAAAAAGATGTTTTTAATGCTAAAGAAGAAATGATGTATTTAAGCGGAAGAGCCTTGCATCCAATAAGTATAAACGTAGCAGCAAAGCTTCAAACAGAGTTCAATGGTCGTTTAGATGTTAGTTTTTCTGCCGGTATTGATGCTTTTAATATTGCTGATGTTTTGAATTGTGGAATTCAGCCTATTACTGTTTCTTCCGACCTTTTAAAACCAGGCGGCTACAGCCGAATGGCACAGTATGCCGAAAATATTCAACAATATTTAAAAGAAAACAAACTCGATAAAATTGCTGCAATTTCAGAAAACAACAATGCCCGTCATCTTGAAAACCTACAAGCTTATGCTAAAAAGGTTTTAACCAACAACGCTTATAAATATCATATTTTTGAGCAGAAAAATATCAAAACAGAACGAGAGTTAGGCCTGTTTGATTGTACAGCAGCTCCTTGTGTTGACACCTGTCCAACTACACAAAACATTCCTGAATATTTGCATTTTGCTGCTCAAGGCGAATTTCAAAAATCTTTCGAAGTCATTTTACGAAATAATGCTTTCCCTCAAACGTTAGGTCTTGTTTGTGAGCATAGCTGCCAAAGCAAATGCACGCGAATAAACTACGATAATCCCGTTCAAATCAGAGAAATCAAGAACTTTGTCAGTCAACAAGGAAATAGCGATATGTTAAACGTTCCCAAAGCAAACGGTTTAAATATTGCAATAGTAGGAGCCGGACCTGCCGGTTTATCGGCAGCCTATTTCTTAGCACTTGAAGGTTTTAAAGTAGAGGTATTTGAAAGTGAAGATTCTGCCGGAGGATTGGTTCACAAGGCCATCCCAAGTTTCCGCATGCCAAACAATGCTTTATACGAAGACATTGCAAGAATTGAAAACTTGGGCGTTCAAATCCATTATAATTCACCCGTTGACCAAGAGCTTTTTAATCAACTAAAAGCAGATTATAATTACGTTTATATAGCTATTGGAGCTCAAAATATGAAAGCATTAAAAATTCCCGGCTCCAATACAAATATGGTTTTTAACGCCTTAAAATTCCTATCTGATTTTAAGAAAAACACAGTTATAAATCAAGGCGATAATGTTATTATTATTGGTGGTGGAAATACTGCTATGGATGTTGCTCGCGCGGCAAAAAAACTCCAAAAGGGCAAAGGAGAAGTAAGGGTTGTCTATCGCCGCTCTTTAGCTCAAATGCCTGCCGATGCTGAAGAGATTCACGATGCAAAAGCAGAAGGTGTTCGCTTTTTAAATTTATTAAGTCCGCTCGAAATTATTGAAAGTAATGAAGGGATGATACTTCGTTGCGACCCAATGCAATTAAGCGAAAAGCGAGGCTCTGATGGCCGGTTAACAGTGATTTCTAAGAATGAAGATCCAATTGATTTAAAAGCAACTGCTATTATTCCTGCTATTGGTCAAGATGTTAAATTGCCTTTTTTCGATGAAAATTTAGCCAAATTACAAAAAGATTCAAAGCTTCTTCGTTCAGGAAATGTATTCCACGGAGGTGATGTCAGGCACGGTGCAGCCAGCATTGTTCAAGCCGTTGGCGATGGACAAAATATGGCCAAAGAAATTATAAAAATAGCAGAGTTAGAACACCATTTTTCTTTTGCAAAAGAGGATAAAAAAATAAGCGATCAAGAACATTTAAACAAACGTGCAAAAAGAGTTTATGGCGAAGCAGACCATAAAAATATAACAACAGCCGAGCAAATTATGGAAGAAGCTTCTCGCTGCTTGTCTTGCGACGATTATTGTAATATTTGTGTTGGAGTTTGTCCTAACCGAGCCAATTTTAATTATACGGTAAATCCCCAAACATTTAATTTATCAAAAGTTCAAATAAACGATGGTAAAGCCATTTTAGTTCCCGATATTCCTTTTGAGATAAAACAAAGTCAGCAAATTTTAAATATAGCTGATTTCTGTAATGAATGTGGTAATTGTACTACTTTTTGCCCAACAGCGGGGGAGCCATATAAAAACAAGCCGCACGTTTATTTAACAAAAGAAAGTTATACAGATAATACAGAAGGTTATTTCTTAGAAAAATTAAACAAAGAATATCTACTTTCTTATAAAAATGGCGATCAAAGCTATTCTCTTACCGAAACTGAAAATAGCTACTTATTCTTCTCCAATTTGCTTAAAGTATACTTTAATAAAGACAATTTTTCTGTAAAAAGCATTACTTTAAAAGATAAAACCGAGCAAACTATAAGCCTTGTAAAAGCTGCTGAAATGCGTTTTATTTTAGAAGGTGCTAAGGCTTTGATGGGATTATAATACTTACAAAATAAACCGATAAAAACTTATAATCCTTGCCTATAAAAGTAAAGGACAACTGAGAGCACTAATTAAAATTAGTACTAAAACCATTTAGATATACACTAAAAGCACTTGCTACGCCCAAGTTTTTTCCCTACCTTTACACCTAACATTAAACCCAACCACAATGAAAAGGAAAGCAAAACACAATTATGATTTACTAGATAAAAATCCCGACAATTGGCGAGGAATTTTTTACTATAATCCTAACGATTATAGAATTATTGTCCCAAAAATAAACCATCGTTTCGGTTGGACACTTAACTTTGGAAATATTTTTTCTTACCTGCTTATTCTTGGATTAATAAGTTTAGTAATAGCGATTGGTTTTTTGTAAAACTTAACAAATATTTTTTAACTCTTAGTACTCGTAAAACAGTATACTCAATGGATTTCGTATTTAAACCAATTACTATTCGGGACAAAGAAGCACGCTATCTGCAACTAAACGATAGCGGTATTGAAGCTGTTTTTTACTCTGCAAACGGATTTCCTTTGGGAACTTATTCCGAATTTTTAAAACAGCTCACCTCAAAATATAAGTTGACTTGCTTATCGCCTCGTGCTTGCTGGCCAAATATTGGAAATCCCTCACTTCAAACAAGCTGGGAACTATATGCAGATGATTTAATTGCTTTTATAGAACAAAAATATAAAGAACCAATTGTAGCAATAGGACATTCGCAAGGAGCTACTGCTGCTATTATTGCGACATCCAAACGACCAGAGCTTTTTAAATCTCTGATTTTAATTGAACCCGCCTCGGTTTCAACCATACTTGGAATAATTGTAAAGCTCACTCCCTATTTTGTAAAAAAACATTTTCAACCTTTTAAAAGTGGTTTAGTAAAACAAGATATTTGGGAAAGCAAAGAAGCATTTTACAAAAATTGCAGGAAAAACAAAGCTTACAAAAGAATTAAAAACGATGTACTAAAAGATTATGTAGAATACGGACTCAAGCCTCTATACAATGGAAAATTCACTTTAACATTTTCATCAAAATGGGAGACTTCAAATTATGCTTTAGCCCCTTCAATCTGGAAATATCTGAAAAAAGTAAAAATTCCTATTCAAGTGATTGCAGGAAAACCTTCTCTGTTTTTTACACAAAAGGTAAGAAATAAATGGGAAAAGACATCTTCTAATTCTACTCTGGAAGTAAATACAAAATTTGGTCATTTGTTTCCGATAGAAGCTCCTGAAATTTGTGCAAAAATGATTGTATGATATTTATTTCTTGAACTCCTCTCCCAAACCCTCAAAGACTTCCAAAACAGCAGGACAAATAATAGTATTTTTGACACTTAAATTAAGCAATTGATAGAATTTATCGCGATCGGTATGCGGGTATTCCCGACAAGCTTTGGGTCGCACATCATAAATAGAGCAGTAATTATCTTCACCTAAAAACGGGCAGGGTTGTTGCCTAAAAACATAATCGTTTTCATTATCCAAAAATAAATAATCTTCAACAAGCTTGGATGGACGAACCCGTAAATGCTTTGCAATACGCTGAATATCTTTATCCGTAATAATTGGGCTAATGCTTTTACAACAATTTGCACATTCAAGGCAATCAATATGCGAAAAAGCCTGATCGTGCAAATCACTAACAACAGCATCCAAATCTTTAGGCTTTTTTTTGCGCAATTGTGTTGCTAACTTTTTATTCTTCTTCAGTGCTAGCTTAGCCTTTTCGGTATGTACTTTTAGATCAATCATAAGAAGTTAAGCTGAAATGAAATGTAAAATAGAGTTGTAACTTCTTCACTCTATCACCTTAGAACTTTAATTAATCCCTCGAATTTTCTTAATCTCATCATAAGCGGCATTCAACTTTTGGAATTTTTCCTCAGCAGCATTTCGCACTTCCTCGCCTAAATGACTTACCTTATCGGGATGATATTTTATAGCCATTTTATGATAGGCTTTTTTAACTTCACTATCACTAGCATCAGGAGTAATCTCTAAAATTTTATAAGCCGACTCTGTATCTTTCACAAACATGGCTTTTACCGATTTGAAATCGGCAGAAGGAATACCCATAAATCCCGCTATATCCTGAATCATATTAATCTCAGAATCAGCAGTCACTCTGTCAGCTCCGGCAATACCAAATAAATAATGAAGTAATTGCAAACGCGAAGAGTAGTCCATAGAAGTACGTATTTGCATACTTACATCCTGAATATTGATATCTTTTTTCAATAGCTCTTTAAGAACTTGCATTTGCTGAATAGTCTTGGCTTCACCGAAATTGCTCACAAAAAAACGTTTCACATAATCAAGCTCAGATTTCTTTACAATGCCATCGGCTTTCATAACAGCGGCAGACAAAACCAAAAGACTTAAACTAAAATCGCCAGCTTGTGTTGGCTGACTATCCGAAACATAAGGATGTCCCTGAAAACCGGAACCGGAACTTTTGCTTTCTCCTTCGAACATTGAACCAAGGTAAAACCCCAGTAAACCTCCAATAGGACCACCAAGTGCCCAACCTAAACCTCCACCTATCCATTTTCCATAACCGGCTTTATTTATTCCAAACTTAAATCTTTTCGCGTTGATTTGTTTCTTCGCACTATTGTGCGAGTTAATGTAACTTACATAAAAGAAGAAAACTGTTATTCCAAAAAGTATAAATAGTATAGTCATAAGTTTTAAATTTTGTGCAAAAATACAGAAATCGTTTTTCTATCCATTATTAAACAAGAACTCTTGTATATTTTTAACACAAATTCACTCAAAAACTACACCAATTATTAAAACCGACAGAATAACCGAGAATCAACTTTACTTTCACTCTAATATTCTTTACATTTGCTTTTTCAAACACAAAAAAAATCCTATCAATGAAAAAAACATTTTTTATACTTCTAGCTGTAAGCTTAATTTTTACAGCTTGTAAAACAAACGATAAACAGATGGAAGAAAATCCATTTTTTGCCGATTACGGAACGCCTTATGAAGTTCCAAACTTCGATAAAATAAAAACTGAACATTATATTCCTGCTTTTGAAGAAGGAATTAAACAACATGCAGCTGAAATTAAGGCAATAGCAGAAAATCCTGATGCTCCTACTTTTGAAAACACATTAGTAGCAATGGATAAAAGCGGAGCTCTTTTAGACAAAGTAAGTAGTGTTTTTTTCAATCAATTTGGAGCTAATGCCAATGATGAAATTAAAGCCATTAATAAAGAAATTGCTCCTAAGTTGGCAGCTCATGGCGATAATATTAACATGAATCCAAAGTTATTCAAACGCGTTAAAACCGTTTATGATGAACAAAAAGAATTAGCACTTAATGTTGAAGGTAAAAGCGACAAAATTTTAAATACTGTACAAACTGCTTTACTTGATAAAGTGTATAATGGATTCGTACGTGGAGGTGCTAACTTAAACGAAAAAGATCAAGCCACTATGCGCTCAATTAATGGGAAATTAGCATTACTCTATCCACAATTTGGCGAAAATATAATCAAAGATCGTAACGCTTATACTTTAGTTATTGAAAACGAAGCTGATTTAAGTGGTCTTCCACAATCTGTTCGCGATGCTGCTTCCGAAACTGCTAAAGCAAAAAATATGGAAGGTAAATGGGTTTTCACTCTCGACAAACCAAGTTGGATTCCTTTCCTTCAATATGCTGATAATCGCGAATTACGTAAAGAAATTTATACTGCATGGATGAATCTTGCAAATAACGACAACGAAAATGATAATAAAGCGGTTATTAAAGAAATTCTAAAACTCCGCTTACAAAAAGCTCAACTTCTTGGATATAAGAATTTTGCCGAATATGCTATAGATAACAATATGGCTAAAACGCCTGAAAATGTCTTGACTTTATTAAACAAATTATGGGATGCTACTTTACCGGTTGCCAAACAAGAAGCCAAGGAATTACAAGCAATGATAGATAAAGAAGGAGGAAACTTTAAATTAGAAAGTTGGGATTGGTGGTATTATACTGAGAAAGTTAGAAAAGAAAAATATGCTCTCGAAGAATCAGAAATTCGTCCTTACTTCTCTCTTGCCAACGTTCAAGCTGGTGCTTATGAATTGGTACATCGTATTTACGGTTTAAAAATGGTAAGACGTGATGACATTCCTGTTTATCAAGAAGATGTTCAAGCTTGGGAAGTTCAAGAAGAAAACGGAGATCATATTGGAATTCTCTTGGTTGATTATTTTCCTCGCGCCAGCAAAAGAGGTGGTGCATGGATGTCTTCATATCGTAAACAAATGGGTGCCGGCGATGACTTTGTAAGTCCTATAATTGTTAATGTAGGTAACTTTACCAAACCAACGGCTACTCAACCCTCACTACTAAGTCTTGACGAAGTAACAACACTTTTTCACGAATTTGGTCATGCTTTACACGGCTTATTATCCAATGTTGAATATACAAGCCTTTCAGGAACTTCAGTAAAAAGAGATTTTGTTGAACTACCTTCACAAATCATGGAAAACTGGGCATTAGAACCTGAAATGCTTAAAATTTATGCTAAACATTACGAAACCGGAGAACCTATTCCTGATGAATTAATTGAGAAAATAAATAATAGCGGAAAATTCAATCAAGGATTTATTACTTTAGAATATCTTGCCGCAAGCTTATTAGATATCGATTATCATTTAATTAGCGATACAGCAACCATAGACAATTTAGATATCCCGACTTTTGAAAAACAGACAATGGATAATCTCGGATTAATTGATGCTATTATTCCACGTTACAGAAGTACTTATTTTAATCACTCTTTTGGTGGCGAAGGTTATGCTTCGGGTTACTATGTTTATATCTGGGCTGCTGTTTTAGATTCTGATGCTTACCAAGCATTTGTTGAAAATGGCATTTTCGACAGAGCTACCGGTGAATCATTACGTAAAAATATTATTTCTCGCGGTGGTTCTGACGATCCAATGACACTTTACAAAAATTTCCGCGGAGCCGATCCTTCTATCGAACCTTTATTGGAAAAACGCGGCTTGAAATAAATTCTGTTTGAAATATTTTATGAAAAGGCTATCCGTCATTTGACGAATGGCCTTTTTTAATTCAAAAACAAACTACTGAGACACAAAGACAAAATGAAGTAATATAAATTATGTTTTATGTATAAAAGCTTTGTATCTAATGACTCCGTGGTAAAATTAAAACTACAACCCGCAAAAAAAACACATCAACTTGAATTCCTATCAAAAGGATTTGTACTTTTACCCCGATGATACAACAATCAAATATTGCTATGTTTCTCCGTATGTACGGTGCTTTTGGTCGTGGTCTATTTGAATGCTGGATTTCCTGATATATCCTATCTCCTACTTATCGTAATTTTTCTTTTTTATATTTTTAAATTATTACAATCCAATGACTGGAATTGTTTTTGATATCAAACGATTTGCCATACACGATGGTCCGGGAATCCGAACCAGTATATTTTTTAAAGGATGCCCTTTAAGCTGCTGGTGGTGTCATAATCCGGAAAGTATAAGAGCAGGTGTTGAACAACTCAATTTTAAGTTTAAAGGAAAGAATTATATTGGTTGGGAAACAACTTCTGAGAATCTTTTAATTGAAGCTGAAAAAGATCGTCCGTTTTACGAACAATCCAATGGAGGAATCACTTTTACAGGAGGCGAACCTCTGATGCAGCCGGATTTTCTAATAGAGACCGCAAAGCTTTTTAAACAACATAACTTACATATTTGTTTAGACACAAGCGGATATGCATCATCTAAAATTTTTCAGGAAATCAGTCAGTATATCGATTTATTTTTATTCGATTTAAAGCATCTTGATAATAAAATGCATAAGAAATATACAAGCGTTTCTAATCAGGTTATTTTAAAAAACTTAGAATATTTAGTTAAAATTAAAAAAGAAGTCCATATTCGTTTTCCTTTTATTCCTACAATAAATAATCAGTCAAGCTACTTGAAAGACATGACAGATTATCTAATAAGCCTCAAACACATAAAAAATATCAATATTTTACCTTTTCACAAAATTGCACAAGGGAAATACGAACAATTAAATTTTGAAAATAAAATGAGTGGAATTCAAGAATCCTCAAATAATGAAATTGAAAACGCAAAATACTTTTTTGAAAAACAAGGATTTAATGTAAAAATTGGAGGATAAACAATGATTACAAAAAGAATAGAGAAACTCAGAGATAAAAGTCTAAATACAAAGCCAAGTATTTCTGGTGAGCGTGCAGAATTAATGACCGCATTCTACCAATCGAATAAAGCCAAGAACCTTTCTGTTCCAATTTTAAGAGCCAAAGCTTTTAAATATTTAATGGAAAATAAAACTATTTATATTGGTGATGGAGAATTAATTGTAGGCGAACGCGGCCCGGCACCTCAACAAACGCCAACTTATCCTGAGGTATGCATTCATTCTATCCCCGATTTGGAAATGATAGACAAAAGACCAAAAGTCAGATTTAAGGTTGATGATAAAGTAAAAAAACTCTATACCGATAAACTTATTCCTTTTTGGAAAGGGAAAAGCAATCGCGATAAAATTTTTGCGCAACTCCCACAAAAATGGCTTGATTCTTATGATGCCGGCGTTTTTACAGAGTTCTTAGAACAACGCGCACCAGGTCATACCGTTTTAGGTGATGTGATTTACCATCAAGGATTTAAAGATTTACGAAAGAAGATAAATAAACGAATTACTGAACTTGATACCGGTAACGAAGAAAACAAACAAGCCAAAAGAGATGAGTTAAATGCCATGCTTATCAGTTTGGAAGCAGTCTCTATTTTCGCAAGACGTCACGTTGAGAAACTGAAATCTATTCTTGAATTAGAAAAAGACAAAACACGTCGGCAAGAGCTTGAAAAAATGATTCAAGTATCGAAAAACGTACCGGAGAATAAGCCTGAAAATACTTGGGAAGCACTCCAATATTATTGGTATATTCATCAAGGTGTAATCACCGAACTAAACCCTTGGGATTCTTTTAATCCGGGGCGATTAGATCAGCATCTTCTTCCTTTTTACAAAAATGATTTAGCAAATGGCAAAGCAACAAAAGCGGAGATTACCGAGATATTGCAAGCCTTTTGGGTAAAATTTAACAATCATCCATCACCACCAAAAATGGGCGTTACTGCTAAAGAAAGCAATACATTTACTGATTTTGCTTTAATAAATATTGGCGGATTAAAAGAAGATGGAACTGATGCTGTAAATGAGATGAGTTACATTTTGTTGGACATAATTGAAGAAATGAGAATTCTTCAACCCAGCTCAATGGTTCAAATTAGCAAATACAATCCCGATACGTTTATCCGTAGAACTTTAGATATTGTAAAAACTGGTTTTGGACAGCCATCCATTTTCAATACCGACGCTATTATCCAAGAGTTACTCAATCAGGGAAAAACTATTATTGATGCACGAAACGGAGGCGCAAGCGGCTGTGTTGAAACAGGTGCTTTTGGAACAGAAGCCTATATTTTAACCGGTTATTTCAATCTAACTAAAGTCCTTGAAATCACTTTAAATAACGGAGTAGATCCTCTTACAAATAAACTCATCGGCATAGATAGTGAAAATATTACAAAATTTCATTCATTCGATGATTTGATGCTTGCCTACAAAAAACAATTGCAGCATTTTATCGATATAAAAATTGAAGGAAATAATATTATCGATCGAATTTATGCGACAGAACTCCCTGCACCATTCCTTTCTGTTTTTATCGATGATTGTATAGCCAATGCAAAAGATTATAATGCCGGAGGAGCAAGATACAACACCAGTTATATTCAGGGTGTTGGATTGGGAAGTATCACAGATTCTCTAAGTGCACTGAAAAAGCATGTTTTTGAAGACAAAACACTTTCGTTATCAGAATTTGTAAATATCCTTCAGAAAAATTTTAAAGACTCTGAACTTTTCCGCAACCGCTTGATTGAAGAAACTCCAAAATACGGTAATGATGACAATGCTGCCGATAATATTGCCAAAGAAGTTTTTGAACTCTTTTTTACTTCTGTAGATAATAAACCTACAGCCAAAGGCGGCAGATTCCGTATTAATATGTTGCCCACCACATCACATGTATATTTTGGTAGTAAAATTGGAGCTTTGCCCGATGGAAGAAAAGCCGGCAAACCACTTTCCGAAGGTATTTCTCCCGTTCAAGGTGCCGACCGACTGGGACCAACAGCTGTTTTAAAATCGGCTTCAAAAATTGATCATCTCCGAACCGGAGGGACTCTATTAAATCAAAAATTTACTCCTCAAATTATGGAAGATGAAACGGGACTAGAACAAGTAAAAAACCTTATTAGAACTTATTTTCATCTAAATGGTCATCATATTCAATTTAATGTAGTTACAGCTGAAACTTTACGGAAGGCAAAATTAAAACCTGAGAAATACCGTGATTTAATTGTCCGCGTTGCCGGATATAGCGACTATTTTATTGAGCTTACGGAAGAACTGCAAGACGAAATTATCAAACGTACGAAACACGATAACTTTTAAAAAAAGATAAAAAAAAACCGTAATAATATTGGCCTTTTATTTATTTGCATTAACAATTCTTATTCCCTATCTTTGACTTTGAAAAAGCAGCACCTATACCACAAGAACTCAGGCCGCTTTTTAAAACAATTTATTAAAAACCTTATGAAAAACCATTCTCAAAACACTTTGCTGTCCCTCGAAAATGCTCGCTTAAGGAAACTTCTTAATCATAGTGAAGCACAACGTAAAAAAGAACGCTTTTTACTTCAGAAACTTGATTTATTTAGCGAAAATACCCCTATGGCAGTAATCAATTGGGATTTAAATGCAGGCATAACAGATTGGAATAAATCAGCCGAAATTATATTTGGGTATACAAAAGAAGAGGCACTTGGAAAAGTTGCTGCCGACTTTATGTTACCGGAAGCGACCAAGAAACTAACCAATAAAGTTTGGAAATCTCTTTATGAAAATACAGGAGGAACCCGAAGCACAAATGAGAATATTCGAAAAGACGGAAAAATTATTACCTGTGAATGGTATAACACTCCACTTGTAAATGAAAAAGGAGATGTCGTTGGAATCTCATCTATGGCTCTGGATATTACTGAAAAACTAAATGCTGAAAAAGCAATCAAAGAAAGCAATGCACGATTTAAAATGCTATCGGAACTTACTTTTGAAGGCATCGTTATACATAGAGATGGAATTGCTATAGAAACCAATTCTAGTTTAGAACGCTTAACGCTATATACCCGAGAAGAATTGATCGGAAAAAATATCATTGAACTCTTAATAGTAGACAAATACATACCATTAATTCGCGAGAATATTCAGAAAAGCACAGCCATTCCTTACGAAGTAGAGGGAAAAAGAAAAGATGGAAAAATAATTTGGGTTGAAATTGAAGCTAAAAATTTTCATTATAACGGACAGAAACTTCGTGCTGTCGCAATTAGGGATATCCAAGAACGTAAGAAAAATGAACAAAAGTTGCGAAAAGCTCTTTATGAAGCACAAGAATCAGAACGCTTAAAATCCGCTTTCCTATCTACAATATCTCATGAATTGCGCACCCCATTAAATGCTGTTATAGGCTTCTCGGATTTAATTGATGAAAATATGGATATCAAAGAAGCGGCGGAACTATCTAAAATGATATTTAAAAGCGGGAATCATTTACTTGAAATACTCAACGATATATTTGAGTTAAGCATGCTCGAAGAGGGCACTATGATTTTATCAAAACAAAATCACGATCTTAACACCATACTCGACGAAGTAAAAGAACATATTCTAGTGGAAAAGAGAAAAATGAATAAGGATAATCTATCTCTCATTTTCGATTACAACATAGAAAAGAACCTACAAATATATACCGATCAAAAACACTTTAAACAAGTTCTTATAAATTTATTAAAGAATGCTCTAAAGTACACTAAAGAAGGCTTCGTTAAATTAGGTTATAATATAAACCCCGGAGTATATGAATTTTATGTGAAAGACACTGGAATAGGAATACCTAAAGAAAAACAAAAACATATTTTTGATCATTTCCGCCAATTAGATGACAAACATACTCGCGAATTTGAAGGTGTTGGAATTGGATTATCCATAGCAAAAAAACTATGCGAAAATCTTGGTGGAGAATTAAGAGTGGAATCAGAAATAGGCAAAGGATCTATATTTTATTTTAGGATTCCACAAGAAAATAATACAGCTGACATTAATTTGAAGCCAACAAAAGTAAGTATTGACTTGTCTATACTATATGGCAAAACAATATTAATTGCAGAAGATGATGCAGATAGTTTTGAACTATTAGAAATGTATTTAAAGCCTTGGAAAGTTAAAATTCTTTGGGCTAAAAATGGTGTAGAAGCTATTGATATTTTTACTAAAAATAAGGATGTTGATATAATCTTAATGGATATTAAAATGCCCATATTAAGTGGATATGAAGCTACAAAAGAGATTAAGCTAATCAAATCCGAGATTCCTATTATTGCACAAACAGCCTATGCAATTAATAATGAAAAAGAAATTGCTTTAGCAGCAGGTTGCAACGATTATATTTCAAAACCAATAAGTTGGACAGCATTATCAGAAAAAATAGTTATTCATTTACAAAACGCAGAATAAACTGCTTAATACGTTCTGAACTTAGAAATACTTTTACCATATAGGCTTATCATCTCCCTATTTAAATCAACTGTCATACACGAATGAACGGGTAAAACAGCAAGAATATCGCCAAGCTGTATTTTATTAATTTCTGTTGAAGACATTTTAACTATACCATGCTCCTGAGAAAAACTCTCAACGTAGGAATCAGATAAAATTCTACCAAAACCATATTGATCTGGAAGCGACACTAAGCCATAAATATCTTTCTCATTCCAAAGAATTTTCTCCTTAGAAAGATGAACTCCTCCGCCATATATTACAATCTGATTTCTTTCAGGATATTTTGCTACAACAGGACAGTATACAGCAACAGCAATATCGTCAATAGAACAGCTTCCCAACAAATACTGCATAACATCATAAAACACAAAATTCCCCGGTCGCATTTCGTCTATACCTTCAAAATTTTTCGCCAAAGAAGCCGCCGGAGTGTCTCCCATTGAAAGAACTATTTGAGGATAATTCTCAATAAAATGATTTTTTAAATCGACTAATTTTCTTCTTGAGTCATCAAAAAGTGCAATAATGTCGTTTGAAGATAACTGAGAATATGTATTACCCGTATGACTTAAAAATCCTTTAAAGGAAAACTGTGGAACAGCCTCAATAGCACGTATAATATTTTCTATTTCTTCTCTTCTATCAAATAAAATACCGGAACGATTATAACCCGTATCTATTTCGATAAATAAGCCAATATTAGTAGAAATATTTGAAGTAAAAAATTCTACTTTCTCAACTGTATCAACCAAAATCTGCAGTTGCATATCTTCTGCTAAAGAATTCATTTCATCAGCTTCAAGCGTATTTGCAGGGAAAGCAATAGTAATATCATTCCAACCGGCTTTTGCAAAATACTGTGCCATCCCCACTGAAGAAACGGTACATTTTGTAATTCCCTTTTGCCGATACACCTCTCCTATAAAACGAGACTGATGAGTTTTAAAATGCGGACGAAATTGCACCCCTTTCCGCTTAAACTTATCGACCATACGTTTTATATTCTGCTCTACTCTTTTTAAATCAACAACCAAAGTAGGCTTCTTCATATCCATTGTTTTCCGATTTATTCCTTTCCAAAAATAAGTAAAATTAAACCTGCTTTCCAAAATAAAAAACAAACCATATAAAATCAAAAACAGATTTTTTAGTAAAAAAAATTTTATGACCTTTGCGCCAACGAAATATATAAAATGGAAAACCGAAAAAATGTAATTTTAGGAGCAATATTAATCAGTTTTTCCGCCATTTTATGGGGTTTCGATGGTGTAGTTCTAACGCCACGACTTAGCAACTTAAACATTAGTTTTGTTGTTTTTATCCTTCACCTCTTTCCTTTTCTTCTTATGAATCTTTTTTTATTTAAGCGTTATAAGCTTATTAAAAAATTGAGTCTTAACGAAACCATTGCCTTATTCGGAATTGCCATTTTTGGTGGAGCTATTGGAACATTTTCTATTGTAAAAGCCTTATTTCTCGTCGACTTCCAATCACTTAGTATTGTTGTATTACTCCAAAAGCTACAACCTATATTTGCTATTTTATTAGCAGCAACATTTCTGAAAGAAAGACTGGGTAAAAACTTTATTCTTTGGGCTATAGTAGCAATTGTAGCCGGTTATTTTCTAACTTTCGGAATATCTCTACCTAAATTACACGAAAGCCAAAACACAATAAAAGCAGCCCTTTTTAGTGTTTTAGCAGCATTTTCTTTTGGAAGCTCTACAGTATTCAGCAAACGTCTATTAGTAAAACTCGATTTTATTTCCGCTGCTTTTTTTCGCTACGGACTAACAAGCTTACTTATGCTAATAATTGTGCTTGGAAATGGAAAAATTAGTGAGTTTGAAAATGTAAGCACCTTAAATTGGTGGGTAATTGGTATTATTTCATTAACAACAGGCTCTGGGGCTATTTTTCTTTACTATTACGGATTAAAACACGTAAGAGCAATCATATCAACAATAGCCGAATTATTCTTTCCTCTTTCTGCTGTACTCTTCGACTATATTTTCAATAATCATATTCTTAGCCCAATACAATGGTTAAGCGCAGGTGTAATGATCTTTGCCATTATTCGCTTAAATGCCGATAATAAAAAGCAACAATCTAAAACCTAATCCTGTTTTATTTGAAAACTAATTTGGGTATGACTACCATATTTCTCACCCGGATTTAAAAAAATAGACGGAAAATTAGAATGATTAGGAGCATCGGGAAATGCCTGAGTCTCCATGCAGAATCCCGCATGCTTACCATATTTAACCCCTTTCTTTCCTAACTGACTACCATCAAAATCATTAGCAGTATAAAGCTGTACGGTTGGCTGATCGGTAACAATATCCAATATCCTACCACTATCAGCATCTATCACACGAGAAGTAACAAGAAATCTACCTAATTCTTTATTTATTACAAAAGTATGATCGTAACCGTTTTCCATTTTATCAATATCAGCACCAATTTTTTTTCCACGCGAAAAATTAACCGGACTTCCTATAATATAATTTAATTTCCCGTTAGGAATTAAATCAGCATCAGTATCTAAATACTTTAAAGCATTAACCATTACAATATGATCTAATACATTTGGAGCCTTTCCTCCGGATAAGTTATAATAGGTATGAGATGTAAGATTAATTGGTGTACGCTTATCCGTTTCTGCATTAAAATATATCATTAGCTGATTTTTATTGTTTAGAATATAACGTGTTTTAAAATCAACATTTCCGGGATAACCATTTTCACCATCGGGAGAACGATAAGAAAATTCAATACCTATAGAATTATTTTTTCGGAAAGTTTTTGCCTTCCAAACTACTTTATTCAATCCTTTGCTTCCACCATGCAAATGATGCTTTCCAAAATTTTTATCGAGTTTAACCATAAACGGACCGTCAATATACTGTGCTCTTCCTATTCTGTTGGCAACACGACCAACTACTGCCCCCATATAATGAATATCATTTTCGTACTCAGCTAAAGAATCGTAACCCAAAACTATATCGCCGGACTGCCCTGACTTGTCCGGAGTATCTATCGATTTGATAATACATCCATAATCTAAAACTTCTATTTTCGTTTTAAGATTATTTTCAAAAATATATTTAGAAACTTTATCTCCGTTTTTAGTTGTTCCAAAATACTCTTCTTTTATTTCCATTTGCAATTTTTTACAAATATATCCAACAATCTTTTCAAAAAAAAGAAGCGACAAACTAAATTTAAAACAGTAACTAAAGTATAAGTTTACCCGTCAACGATAGAAATAAGGAACTTGTTTTTTATCTTTATTTTCTGTACCTTTGCACCCCGAAAATAAAACCTCATGACTATGATAAAGACACAAGATTATAAAGTATTTACTCTCCACAATTATGATCAAATACCACAGTTAAAAGAGTATTTGAGTCCGGAACAATACAGGGCTATTGAGGTTGTTGGCTTGGTACTTCCATTTAAAGTTAACAACTATGTTATTGACGAATTAATAAATTGGAATGATATCCCAAACGACCCCATATTCATATTAACATTTCCACAAAAGGAAATGTTAGAGGAAGAACATTATAAACTTGTAGATGAAGCTCTAAGAAATAATATTCCACAAACGGAATTAAGAAAAATAATAAAAGATATTCGTACTAAATTAAATCCAAACCCTGCCGGGCAATTAGATCATAACGTACCCATTTTAGACGGACAACGTTTGCAAGGTGTTCAACATAAATACGATCAAACCATATTATTTTTCCCAAGTCACGGACAAACCTGTCATGCTTATTGTACTTTCTGTTTCCGTTGGCCTCAGTTTATTGGAGATAAAAATTTAAAATTTGCTCAGAACGAAACTAGTGGCGTTGTTGAATATTTAAAACGTCACCCCAAAATCACTGACATTTTATTTACCGGCGGTGATCCTATGACAATGAGTGCTAGCCGCCTAAAAGCTTATTTGGAGCCTTTTTTAAGTCCTGAATTAGAACATATTCAAACTATACGTATTGGCACAAAATCCTTATCCTACTGGCCTTACCGTTATATAAACGATAAAGATACTGAGGAATTATTGAATTTATTTCGTCAGATAATAAAAGCAGGTAAACACTTGGCATTTATGGCTCATATTAACCATCCGGCAGAATTAAAAACAAATGCCGTTAAACTAGCCATTAAAAATATAAAAGAAACCGGTATTGAAATCAGAACTCAATCGCCAATTATGCGACACATCAACGATAAAGCATGTATTTGGAAAGACATGTGGAACATCCAAGTCTCACTTGGATTAATACCATATTATATGTTTATTGCACGTGATACCGGAGCTCAACATTATTTCTCAATTCCTCTAATTAAGGCTTGGCATATTTTCAAAGATGCATACCGTCAGGTTAGCGGCATAGCCAGAACCGTAAGAGGACCTAGTATGTCTACTCATCCGGGTAAAATAGAAATCGTTGGCCCGGCTACAATAAATAATGAAGAAGTAATTACTCTTAATTTTATTCAAGGTCGTAATTCTAATTGGGTAAAACAACCTTTCTTTGCAGAATATAACGAAACAGCAACTTGGTTAGACGATCTAAAACCTGCTTTTGGTAAAAAGAAATTTTTCTTTGAAACTGAATTAATTGATGACGTAAAACTAAACTAAACCCCAAACTGATTAATAGTTATAAATCCTGTAAAAACTAAACTTTATCCTTTCTCTAACTGACAAATTGTCTATCACAAATGTTTTTTCAAACTTTAAGTTTAAATCGCTTAAGTATCACCTTTTGGCATAATTTCTGATAGGTAAACGCAAACGATATTAATAACAATAAATAATAATTAAAATGGTATTACCAACAAATTTAAAACATGTTGCAACAGCTCAAGAACTAACAAACTTGATAAACGAAAAAGAAAACGTAATGGTTTGCGCCGGACGTATGGGTCCTATGTGTTTACCTGTTTACGATATTATGAAAACACTGGAAGAATCAGGAGAATACGAGCACGTTGAATTCCGTGATATGCTTTTCGACAGCCCTGAATGCGCCATTATCAGAAATCTACCTGAGTGTCGCTCATTTATGGGTCTTCCTTTTAACGTTTACTATAAAAACGGTAAAGTTGTAAAAGCAACAACAAGTATCCAAAATATGGATATGGTTAAATCCATTCTGGATACAGAATTTGCAAAATAAAATAAACTTAAAAGAATCTCAATTATATAATCAGAGGTTCTTTTGTTTTTCTAAAGATATGGAAAATACAAACTACGATGTTATTATTCTAGGTGGCGGACCTGCGGGATTAACAGCCGGGATTTATCTTGCAAGAGCAAAAGCAAAAGCTTTAATTCTTGATAACAGTATAATTGGCGGTCAAACCATACTTACACACGAAATCGCAAATTACCCCGGAATAGAAAGTACTAGCGGTTTTATGCTTGCCAACACTATGAAAAAGCAAGCCGAGAACTTTGGCTGTACTATTAAAGCTAATATTAAAATCGAGCAATTAAATTTAGAAGCTACGGTAAAAAGTGTAAGCTTAAGCAATGGCGAAACCTATAATGCAAAAGCTATTATTTTAGCTACCGGAGGCAGATCAAAAATGATTGGTGTTAAAGGCGAACAACAATTTAAAGGTATGGGAATTTCCTATTGTGCTACTTGCGATGGCGAATTTTTTACCGGTAAAGAAATTATTGTTGTCGGTGGTGGAAATTCTGCTCTTGAAGAAGCCGTTTCTCTAACAGCTTATGCCAGCAAAGTAACTATCATTCATCAATTCGATCATTTTCAGGCTTTTCAACATGCTATTGATGAAGCAAAATCAAATGATAAAATTGATTTCATTATGGAATCAAAAATAACCGAATTTAAAGGTGAAGGTGGACTTCAAGAAGTTGAAATTGAACATATTCCAACCGGAAAGAAAGAGACAAAAACCATTAACGGAGTCTTTATCTTTATTGGTTACGAAGCTCAAACAGAAATACTTTTTGATACTCCTGTAAAACTTAACGACTGGAAAGAAATTTTAGTTGATTCTTCAATGCAAACAAATATCGAAGGCATTTTTGCTGCTGGTGATTGCTTAGCTAAACGCTATCGTCAGATTACTACTGCAGTAGCTGACGGAACAATTGCAGGATTAAGTGCTTTAGAATACATTAATAAATAATTGTTGGAGAGCAATTATTGCGTCGAGCCGAGTGATTAATTTCATTCGGCTTTTTTTATCTAAAAATTAACAATTGATAGAATTAACAAATGAGAAACATTTGTAATTTTGCCTCTGTTAATATTCTTCAGGGCAGGGTGAAATTCCCGACCGGCGGTGATAGTCCGCGACTCCCAAGAGATTGGGACTGATTTGGTGAAACTCCAAAACCGACAGTAAAGTCTGGATGGAAGAAGAATAAGCATTGAGCCTTGGCATGAGGGGTTTCCTCTACGTTGTTGGTGTGCTAAATAGAGCCCTGAAGTGATTGAAACTTGAGGGCTTTTTTTATGACAGACAGAAAAATACAGCAGCTTAAATTTGATCGCAAAATGATGCGAAACAGCCTCCGATTGGCAAAAAAAGGCTGTGGTTTTGTTGCTCCAAATCCATTAGTTGGCGCTACCATTATTAAAAACGGAAAGATAATTGGCGAAGGCTATCATCAAAAATTTGGAGAAGCCCATGCAGAAATAAATGCCATCAATAATGCCACTGAATCTGTACAAGATGCTACCATTTATGTAAGCCTCGAACCCTGTTCTCATCAAGGAAAAACTCCGGCTTGTTCGCTAGCAATTATTCAAAACGGTTTTAAACGTGTAGTTATTGCAACACTTGATCCCAACCCTTTAGTTGCAGGTAATGGCGTAGAAATGCTAAAAAAAGCAGGTATAAAAGTTGAAGTAGGAATTCTAGAAAAAGAAGCTTTAACATTAAACGAGCGATTTTTTAAATTTATTCAAACAAGAAAACCCTTTATTGCTATAAAAATGGCGACTAGTTTGGATGGAAAAATTGCCACTTTTAGTGGAGATTCTAAATGGATAACAAACAAAAGCTCAAGGAAATTTGCTCATCAATTACGACAAAAATACTCCTCTATTCTAATAGGAATAAATACTGTTATTGCAGATGACCCAAGCTTGAATGTGCGTCTAAAAAACACAAGCAATAGCAATCCTCTACGCATTGTTCTCGACTCAAAATTGCAAATCCCATTGCAAGCCAAAATTCTAAATATCAGTATTGCACCAACTTGGATTGCCACAACAAAGCAAGCACCATCAATAAAAATAAAACAGCTGGAGAATCTTGGAGTTAAAGTACTTGTCTGTCCAAAAAAAGAAGGAAA
>JAGGWH010000084.1 GCA_021157585.1 Bacteroidales bacterium
ACGGCGGAGCTACGGCTTCTGATGTTTGTGATGGAACTATTGTCTGGACAAATGATTTTACAGCCTTATCTGATGATTGTGGAGAAACTGGAAATGCGCTAGTTACTTTCACCGCTACGGATGAATGTGGAAATTCTTCTACTACTTCAGCTACTTTTACTATTGAAGATACTACAGCTCCAAGCTGGGATACGGAAGCATTGAGCTTCGATCGATATTTGGATTGCACAGATAGCGATGGCTTAACGATAGCCCTAGCCTTATCGCCTAGCGCAACAGAACTCTGTGGAACTATGGTTATTTCTAATCCATCAGAAGCAATTACAGAAACTAGCTGCCCAAATTCTTACACCTTAACCAGAACTTGGGAATTAAGTGATGACTGTGGGAATTCTGCTGATCCTTTTGTACAAGAAATAATAGTTAGTGACAACACGCCCCCAACCACAAACAATTTGCCAGACATCTATCTTAGCTGTGACGATAGTGATGGACTCATTTCAGCCCTTGCATTAAGACCCACATTTACTGACGATTGCTCTCCTCAAATGGCCATTATTGTCGATCTTATTTCTGATGAAACCATTTTAGATTGTGAAAATACTTATGTGCAAACAAGGCAATGGCAAGGAACCGATTTATGTGGAAACTCATCTTTCAGCCAACAAAGAATATTTGTAACCGATACCGTTGCGCCAACCGCAGACCCGCTTCAAGAGCAATTTATCCTGTGCAAAAATGATTTCCCAGAACCTTCGATAGCTGATCTTAAAAACGTTTATGACAATTGCAGTTCTGCCGTTTTAATAGATTTCGTTTCTGATATTTCGAATGGTAAACGCTGCCCTGAAACCATCATCCGATCATACAGTCTTAAAGATGACTGCGGAAATGAATCCATTATCAAACAGACGATAATCATTCACGACACGCTGCCTCCAACTGCTGATGACATAGAAACGTCAAATTTTGCGAGAATTGAAGAAGTACCTCTTCCCTCAATAGATATCATCAGCAATGCAAAAGATAATTGTACAGAAAACCCCATAATTTCTATCCTATCAACAGATTTATATACAGATTATTCTCCCCCTTATTATATTCATACCTACTTAGTTGAAGATGAATGTCAAAATCAAACACAAATCATGCATCAACTTACAATCAATGACTTTCCTTGGGCAGAGAACGATACTTTTACGATAGACGAAAATAGCATCAACAATAGATTTACTATTTTAAAAAACGACTTTTTTGGTTACGATGGTCCAGGTGAACAAAATTTATGGATTAATTCAAGTCCTTTTTATGGAGAAATATCAATAAATGATAATGGGACAACAGAAAATCTCTTGGATGATTTCTTTGTATATACACCCAATAGAAATTATTTTGAAGGTGATACTTTCGAGTACAGTATTTTCGACAAAAGTGGTGATGAGGCCAGAGCGCAAGTTCAAATAAATTTCACACCAAATCCATTACATATCCCAGAAGCTTTTTCTCCCAATGGAGATGGAATTAATGAGTTTTTCCATATTCGTGGTCTCTATTATTATCCTGAAAATTCAATCATTATTTATGATGAAAAAGGAGATAAAGTTTTTGAAAGTGATCCTTATGATAATGATTGGGACGGAACCAATCATTTCTCAATAAACCCATTTGAAATATTACCGCAAGCCACCTATTTCTATATCCTAAATTTAGGAGATGGAAGCAAGCCAATAAAGGGATATATTTATATAAACAGGCTAAAATAATGATAAATTGATAGATACATAAGAAAGATAGAATGAGAAAATTCCTCATCGTTGGTTTTATGTTTATTGTGAGTTTAGCTTCTGCACAGAAGGAAGACATGCATACACATTACACCTATAATCTAATGGCTGTTAATCCGGCTTATGCTGGCTTAGAAAACCAACTTACCGCCATTCTCTTTCATCGTTCTCAATGGGCTGCATTTCCAGGAGCGCCTCGTTTTCAGACAGCAGCTATCCATGCTCCTTTTGCCAGAAATGTTGGCCTCGGGCTTTCCTTTGTAAATGAACAAGTTGGTCCCGAAAGAAATATTGCAATAAAAGGAGACTATTCCTACACGCTCCGATCCGAAGAAAAAGTAAAAGTAGTTTTGGGCTTAAAAGCTGCTCTAAACATGCTGCATATCAACCTTATCGATTTAGAACTGGATAATCCTGACGATCCCGTTTTCCTTAACAATAAACAAAGCGTATTCTTACCCAATTTTGGCTTCGGCGTTATTGTTTATACCAAAGACTTTTATCTTGGTTTCTCAATCCCTGATTTGATTGTCCATAACTATATGAACAACACTATTTTCTCATCAGCAAACCTCTGGCTTTCTACAAAGCATTATTATTTTATTGGAGGAGGACTCTGGCCTATCTCTCATAAATTAGCTTTGAAACCATCAACTTATATTCGGCTTTCTAAAAGTACTGAAGAAGATAAAACTATTGATATGGAAGGTGATATAAGCCTTGTCCTTGTTTATAATAATAACTTGCATGGTGGATTTTCTGTACGGACAGATCATCGCGTTGCAGCCCTTTTTGGCTTAAAAATTCTCCCCGATCTTGAGTTGGGCTATTCTTTTGATTTATTTTATGCATACAAAACGGATAAGTATAATGGAGGAAGCCACGAACTGGTACTTAAATACGATGTGTTTATTAAACACAAAAGTCGGCCAATTCCTTGTCCGACTTTTCTTTAAACTAAATTAAAATCTATCGCCTTGCAAAACTCTTATACCAATTATGTTTCCATTTGATGCGTTTTTGGTATTATACCACGTTTTTACTTCCTGACATCGATTGCAGATACTCTTCTATCTGATATTTCAAGGATAATAATTCAACATTTCGCCTTTGTTCTATTGAGCGTTCTCTTGATTTAATCAGAAGTTTTGCTTGAAGGTTATCAAAATCAACTGAATTAGTATCCATTTGATGAGTTAAAATTCCATTTTCTGGTTCTTTTCTATTATCAATTATTTCCGCCTCCTTTTCTATTTAAATATTTTTCTACTCGTTTTTCTTTACTTGGTAAAATGCGACCAAATAATTTGAATTCGTCAGAAAGCGTCTGACCTTTTGAATATGTTAGATAGAAACTTCGTATTTGCTTAATATTTGTCGAGGAGAATCCTTTTCCAAATTCTTCAGTTAATCTTTTGGATAGGCTGTTCATTATGTTTTACCCATATTTTGCTTTTTCTTGCTGTTCTTTATTAACCAAGGCATAGCAATTTGATTTTTTTACCAAATTACAACCTAAAAAGTGTAAACTATGTCCCCTTGACGTACCCATGTGCTTTATTTCTTCTTTTCCCTAATTTTATCTAGTAATTGATTCAACATATTAACTTCTTCAATCGTTAAATTGCTAAGTAAGGTGTCTGCTTTCATTTCGCAATTAAACATTTTATCAAGAAGTTCCAGTCCTTTTACTGTTATTTCAACTGATTTTTGTCGTCTGTCATCAGGATTCTCTTTTCTGCTTATTAATCTTTTTTCGAATAACCGGTCAACAATTCGGCTAACATCAGAATCTTTATCGAGCATACGTTCTTTGATAAAACCAATGGAAAGAGGGGCTTCGGAACGAAAACCACTCAATATTCTCAAAACATTGTACTGCTGTTCTGCAAGACCGTGTTTTTTTAGTGATTGATAGAACTCATAACTCAACTGTTTGGCAGTGTAAGTTAGATTTATCAAACCTTTGTGATATTCGTTCCGAAATCTTCCTTTTATTTCGTCTTCAATTTTCATGTCTTAATAATTTTATATTTCATTAGGCACATGGAATTTACCCTGATTGAATAATCATTCTCCTTTGTGATTTAATCATTATTCAATCAGGGACGTTTCATATTATTTCATTTTAAAAAAATCCGGTGTTCTTAAATAAAAAACTACCCAAATCAAAATAAGCACAAGGCTTGGCATCATAATACTCATACCGCCTGTCATGTGAATAATTATCGCTCCGCCCATATAC
>JAGGWH010000085.1 GCA_021157585.1 Bacteroidales bacterium
CCGCTGATTTGAGCATTTCCTTAAACTTCCCAGGTATTATCACGGCTGGGAGGCAGGCAATTTTTATATCCTCGGGGTTCTCTTCCCACAGCCTAATGCAAGCCTTGGACGCTGATACACCTGTAGCACAGCCACCAAAGCAGGTATAGAGAAACAAACGCCATCGTTTTTTTGACACATTATTCCCCTAAAATTTCACAGTTCTTAATCGTGTTTGCTTCACAATTGTATCTTCAATAATATCAAAAAATTGAACAACACATCAGGCTCAATTTTGTAGTAAAGTACATTGCTTGACCTGAGGATTAATTCTTTAACATATATCCAACCGGTTTCAACTAACGCTTGAATTAACCAGCCTCGCCAACAGCCTTCGGAAAAGCGACGCTGTTCTCTGGGTCAGGTTGAGCGATTCGTTATGCGATTCCGTTTAATTTTAGAGTACTTAATGTTTGCTACTCACCTTTATATTTTGGTTTTTGTTTTTTTATAAATGATTTTGTTCCTTCCTTAAAATCCTTGGTAGAAGCAACTAAACCAAAATAATCAGCACCAAGTTTTGCAGATTCTTCAATTGATAAATTGAGGCCACGGTGCAAAGCCTCCCATGAGAACTGTACTGCTAATGGAGCATTGGATAAAATTTCATTGAGTATTTTCTCACCTTCACTTTGCAAATGTTCAGATTCAACTACACGGTTTAGCAAGCCAATTTGCATTGCTTCATTTGCTGTAATAATTTTACCTGTAAGAAGCATTTCTGTAGCACGAGTTTTGCCTATTAATCTTGGAAGCCTGGTTGTGCCACCCCATCCTGCAACAGCCCCAATTTTTACTTCTGGATGTCCTAACTTTGCGGTAGAGACTGCAATACGCAACGTACATGACTCCGCCAGTTCAAGACCGCCGCCAAGCGCAAAACCATTAATGAGTGCGATGACTGGTTTACCTAAATTTTCAATTTGGTTGTTAACCAATATTGCCTTTTTTGCCAATTCACGAACTTGCAACGGAGATGCATTGCTTAAATATTCAATATCTGCTCCTGCTGAAAAGGCTTGCTCTCCCATACCGGTTATTATAACTCCTTGTATAGCTCGATTCTCCTTGATAGAAACCAGCTCAGCTTTTAGCAAATCCAATAATGCAGAATTTAATGCATTTAAGACACTTGGGCGATTTAATACGAGATGTACTATGTTGTTTTGCTTGCTGACGGACAGCGCAGAATCCGAATCTTTGTTCATGACTAATTTTTCCTTTCCTATTTTATTTTCAAACGCATAACGACCTGCATCAGCCGCCGCGCCGGGATGCTCAAAGAAAAATCGGGCGGCTGTTCGCGGTCGAGGCTGTATGATTTTGTTATACAAACTTATCGGTACCCTTGATCATTTCAATAAAATTTAATGGATTCGCTAAAACAACTGCTCCATCTAAACTATTGCCTGTTTCAAATATTTCTCTCCAATAGTCATAATTATTTTTACCAGAAAATATTGTGCTCGCCATTGATCTATCTTTCCATAGTGGTAGCTGACTAAGGTTCTTTACAAAATTTTCAATATTTATCCAAATTTGATCATCAAATGGTGTCTGAAATATTTTCTCTTCAGCAACCATTTTCCCTGTGTTTGCAAAATAGGTAGTTATGACTTTTTTTAGATATTGCAACCAATTATATAGAATCTCTTCTTTGCTGATTCTGTATGCTATTAAATGATCATCTGTTATCTCTGTATCCTTTTTATCAATAATTTTCTTTTCAACTCGCGCAGTCCCAACTTCCGGCAAAAATTTATTCATATAAATATTTTCAGCCAGTATGCTTAGAACTTTTACAATTTGATCTATTTCCAATTCTCTTGGATTCAATCCTTCATCTGTTTTTGAATCTATTGTTGTTTTTAAAACAAGTTTAGAGCTAACGAAGGAAGACAAAATAGTTTTATCAAAAGCACTGTATGAAATAGGCAACTCTTTAGCTTTCCCTTCAAAATCGATATAGTCTTTTAATTTATTGTCTTTCGCATTGGTTATTGAGTGTTTTATAGAGTCAATAATGTATTTTTTAATATTAGCTCCATCGCCTTTAAAAAAGTCAATAAGTTGTTGCTCTGAAAAAGAATAATCATCTTCTTTTAGATTATGGGCTATCTGATATTTCTTAACCCTTTCGGAGTAAAGCGTATTGTTCAATTGCCTCATTATAGATTTATCAAAGGCAATCTGTCGCAGGGTGCTCCCAGCATTGGTATTTGTTTCTGTTAACCTGTCAATGTTTGGTTCCAAAAATATTCGAACCACCAATTTTTTAGTGCCTAATAAAATTTGAGCAACAGCTTTATGCTGACCATCAAATATTTTTAACTTGCCATCCTCTATCCGAGCAAGACTAAGGTGTAGTTGTGGATTGTGCTTATCAAATTCTTTAACAAGCTTTCCTATACTATTATTTATCCCACGTGGGTTAATGATTTCATCATGGAATAGGTACTCGATCGGCACTTCAATAAAGCATGTTTGTTCTTTGGAAAGATTATCGATATATATAGGTGCTTGATATATTTTGTTATCTCCAATATCTGAAAATGAATACTTCAGTTCCATGCCTTCAATTGTATATTTTAACTCATGCTTTGAACCATTGTAATTTTTTAATACATCCTTCAGTGATGCTGACTTGCTCGTTTTGGTATATACTGCTTTCTGAATTTTGCTGAGTTTTTGTAATATTTTTGCAATTTTTAAATTCGCATCCTGTTTAGACTTGTTGCAACTTTCATGTGTGACAGCAAAATTTTCCTCGGCATCTTTTCCTTTGTTCGCTAACGGAATTATATGATCAATATTTGTCGTGTGTACATCCAGATCGATTTTATCTTCACAGATGAAGCATTGATGATTTTGAATGTTCCACAGCTTTTTCGTAAGTTCTGAATAATCATCCTTTGATAGGGATGACAAATATTTCGATGCCATTCTGTTCTCCTAATTGAATTTCTGATGATTCTATATTGTATAACATTATTATTATCAAGCCATATTGACCTGATAAATTGATATTTAAGGGTCTTTATGGTAATATTGCCTTGTCTGAATATCAAATATACGCTCACCTAAATTGAG
>JAGGWH010000086.1 GCA_021157585.1 Bacteroidales bacterium
CCTCCATACAGGCTCCAATAATATCATATGCTTCTTCTTTATAAATTAAATCCATATTTAGGATTAGTAGCTTACTATAAATAATTCGTTGATGGTTTCTTTTGTCCGCTAATTCACGCTAATTATACGAATTCACGCTAATTATTTTTTGAAAAAGTGCTGAGAACCGTTTTTTTTTAATTTGTGAAATTAGCTCCATTCGCGAAAACTCGCAGGAAGATCTTAAAAGTAACCTTCCTTCTTCTTTATAAATTAAATCCATATTTAGGATTAGTAGCTTACTATAAATAATTTGTTGATGGTTTCTTTTGTCCTCTAATTCACGCTAATTATTTTTTGAAAAAGTGCTGAGAACCGTTTTTTTTAATTCGTGAAATTAGCTCCATTCGCGAAAACTCGCGGGCAACCCTAAAAGTACCCTTCCTTCTTCTTTTGCTCCATACTTCCTTCTTCATCGAAATCGATAACGCGAGTTGTACGTTCCGAAACGGTAACGGTCATCATTTCTTCTACTATCTTTTCAATAGTATCTGCTTCTGATTCTACTGCTCCGGTTAGAGGGTAGCAGCCTAATGTTCTAAACCGAACCATACGCATTTCGGCTTTATCCCTTAATTCTTTTGGCATTCTATCATCATCAACTAAAACCAAAGAACCATCAATTTCTACTATTGGACGTTTTTTGGCGAAATAAAGAGGGACAATTGGAATATTTTCCAAACGGATATATTGCCAGATGTCTAATTCTGTCCAGTTACTGATAGGGAAAACACGAATAGATTCTCCTTGATGGACTTTTGAATTATAGATATCCCACAATTCAGGACGTTGATTTTTTGGATCCCATTGATGGTGTTTATCTCGGAAGGAGAAAATACGTTCTTTGGCGCGACTTTTTTCTTCATCGCGGCGAGCACCTCCGAATGCAGCATCGAATTTATACTTATTCAAACCCTGCAATAAAGCTTGGGTTTTCATGGTGTCGGTATGGACTTTACTTCCGTGAGTGAAAGGCCCAATTCCTGCTCCAAAACCTTCTTTATTATAATGCACAATCAGATCCCAATTTTTTTCTTTGGTATAGCTTTCGCGAAAAGCAATCATTTCTTTAAATTTCCATTTGCTATCGATATGCATCAATGGAAAAGGAACTTTTGCAGGATAAAACGCTTTCTCTGCCAGGCGTACCATAACGGAAGAATCTTTTCCGATGGAATAGAGCATTACAGGGTTTTCAAATTCTGCTGCCACTTCACGAATAATGTGAATGGCTTCGGCTTCCAATTCTTTTAAATTACTTATTGAGTAGTTGTTCATTTTTTTTATTGTCTTATGTCTTATTGGCTGTTTGCTTTCATTGCATAGCGCTTTATTTCCTTATCCTTTTGTTTCTCCTTGCTCCTTGTTTGAGATATCTCCTTCGCTATGCTCCTTCGAGATGAGAGATGAGGGGGTGTTGCTGTTAGCTCCCTGTCCATTTACTTTAGCTGTTGACTTTTTTTACCCTTTATATTCAATTTTAGATAAAATCACATCCAAACATTGCTGAACTGATTCTTCAAGCGAATGCTTATGGGTAAGCAATTCTATGTCCGGATTTTCCGGTGCATCAAATGGAGAATCTATTCCGGTAAAGTTTTTGATTTTGCCTTTGCGTGCTTTTTCATATAGACCTTTTACATCACGTTGTTCGCAAACTTCGATTGGAGTATTTACAAAGACTTCAATAAAATTCTCTTTACCTATAATTTTCTTTGCCATTTCACGAATTTCATTCGTCGGGCTAATAAAGCTATTTAGCGTAATCACTCCGCTATCCACCAAAAGTTTAGATACTTCTGCTATTCTACGGATGTTTTCTAAACGATCGGCTTCGGTGAACCCTAAATTGTTATTAATTCCTGAGCGAATATTATCACCATCAAGAATTTGCGTTAAATACCCACGGTCGTAAAGAGCTCTTTCCAGATGGAGGGCAACGGTAGTTTTTCCGGCACCCGATAATCCTGTAAACCAAATCACTTTAGAGTGCTGATTTAAAAGTTTTTCTTTATGCGCCCTTCCCATTATTCTATCGAAAACGGGGTGGATGTTGTTGGGGTTGTTCATGATATGGGGTTAATGTTTAAAATATGGGGATTTTTCATTGCTGTAAAATGCCTGCGGCGTAATTTGTGCTGCGCACGTAAATGCACTTTGTGCGTAATTTGCGCTTCGCGTGATATTTGCGCTACGCGCGTAAAATGTGCTACGCACGTAAAGTGTTTGTTATTTATTACCAATTGTTTTGATGTAGTTGTTTATTTTTATACCGATTATTTCAGCTTCTTGAATTAGTTGATTAAATGTTTCTTCTTCGATTAATTTTCTATTAAAGGCTTTAGTTAACCATGTTTTGTCTCGAAAAGAGAACCTCGTGAATAGTAAGTGAAGTTTTTTCTTTCTTTATAATGGAATCGGCCAAGTCCCTCGCTCAGATTAGCAGCCACAGAGTCTGCCGAACGGACTAATTGTTTTCCGATGGTATCCTTCTCAAAATAATCCCACTTTATAACTTCCGAATGAACTACTTCACCCAGTTTCATAGCTAAGTTATATGTTTCAAACTCTTCAAGTTTCATCTCACAATTACTATAAATTACATTTCTTTACATTTGCTTTTTGCGAATTAATAACGTGAAAACTAATTACCCTTCCTTACGTGCACAGTACTAATTACTTTTCCTTCCGCGCGAAGCGCTAATTCCCCTTCTTCTCCGCTATAAAAAACGGATTTAGTAAATTATCTTTATTATAAATTAATTCTTTATTTGTTTCCGGATTTATCATTTGTCCTCCGGCGGCTAATAAAACAGCATGAGCTGCTGCGGTATCCCATTCCATTGTTGGTCCAAAACGAGGATAAACATCGGCTTTGCCTTCTGCTACAAGACAAATTTTAAGGGAACTTCCTTTTGAAACTAAATCTATTTCAAATCCTTTTTCTTTTAAAGCATCGATATAGGCTTTGGTTTCCGGATTAAAATGAGAACGGCTGGCAACAACGGTTAATTTCTTTTCTTTTTTAGTTTTCAATTTAATTTGCTGTTCCGGCTTTAGGGGCAATTCCAATTCATCTATTTTCTCAATACTTATTTTATAGGCTTTATCGCCCAAACCAATAAACAATTCTTTTAAAACAGGTGCGTAAACCAATCCTGATACGGGCTTTCCTTGATGAATTAAAGCTACATTTACGGTAAACTCATCATTTTTTTTAATAAACTCTTTTGTTCCATCTAAGGGATCTATTAGCCAATAGGTTTTATAAGATTGTCTGATATCTCGACTTAAATGCTCCCCTTCCTCGCTTATTGTAGGAAATGAAGTTTGCTTAAGATAGGCCAGCAAAACATTATGTGCCGCTTTATCGGCTAATGTTAGCGGACTATCATCCTTTTTTGTTTCTATTCCAAAATCAGCTGAATGGTAAATGTTTAAAATAGCCTCACCAGCCTTTAAAACGGCTTTTATTAATGGGCGTAGATCTTCGTTATTTTTTATCATTAAAAATATCTCCAAAATAAAATACTTACTGCTCCAATCATATACAAAATGGTAAGAGGTAATCCTATTTTCATAAAATCTCTAAAGCGATATCCTCCCGGACCATAAACCATAAGGTTTGTTTGATATCCAATAGGGGTAATAAAGTTAGCTGCAGCAGCATAAGCAATTAATAAAACGAAAGGTGTGGGAGACATTCCTTCTGCAAGAGCAATAGTTAGAACTATTGGGAACATCAAAGCCACTGCGGCTTTATTGGTAATATACGCCGCCAAAACAGCTGTAACTAAATAAATTCCGATTAATAGTCCCAATGTTCCAAAAGGACGAAATAAACCAATAACTCCATGAGCTAAATCATATGCTACGCCGGTTTTAATCATAGCTGTTCCTAAAGCTAAGGATAAAGCTATTATCAATCCCAGGTCAAAATCTATACCACTTTGAATATCTTTTGGGTTAGCGATTCCTAAAGCAAGTATTATCACCAATAAACCTACAACTCCCATAAATAAAGGAATTATATTTAAGGCGGATAAAACTATTGCTAATATAAGTCCTCCTATTAAAACAATAGCATCCAAAGTTTTGGGTTTTACATAGGTTCTTAGAGTAGAAAGAGGATAAAAATCGCGAGTATAGTTGCTCAAGTTTGCAAAATCTTCACCAGCCAAAAGTAGAAGTACATCACCGGCTTCGAGGATTATTTGTCCGAGTTTCCCATTTAATCTTTCTCCATTGCGATGAATGGCGATAACAGCGGCATCAAAACGAGAACGAAAGTGAGCTTCTTTAACTGTCTTTTTTAATAAGTTAGAATTATAAGAGACTACTATTTCAATCAGTTGAGTTTTGGCTTTATTTTTAAACATTCCTACTTCAACAGGCGTCAATCCACTTTCGGGTTCTATTAATTCTGCGATAGCTTGTGTATTTCCGGCAAATGTTAGTATATCATTTCCTTCCAAGACAAAATAAGGACTAATAGGGGAGAACTGTTTCTCTCCTCTTCTAACTTCTACTAAAAACAAACTCTTTAAGTTCCTTAAACTCCCTTTCTCTACGGATTTTCCAACATATTCTGAATCCGGAGCTATTCTAATATCAACCAAATATTCTCGACGATTACTTACTACTCTTTCGAGTGAATCTTCATTATTTGGTAAAAGCTTATTGGCAAAAATCAGCAGATAGATAATACCTAATATTGTCATTGGAATACCTACCCAAGCAAAATCAAAAATTCCTAAGCTTTTAAAATTTGGAAAAAGGATTTGATCGGCAACCATTCCGTTTACAATCAAGTTGGTAGAAGTACCTATTAAGGTAGCTGTACCTCCAAGTATGGCAGCATATGAAAGCGGAATTAATAATTTTGATACCGCTATTTGGTGTTTTTTCCCCCAGCTTGAAACATAGGGCATCATCACGGCTACCAAAGGTGTATTATTTAGAAAAGCAGAAGATCCTGCAATCATAAATGTCATCCTTGCCATAAAATTCGGATAGCTTTTAGAACCGTTGAAAATCCGTTTTTCAAAAAATACATTTAATACTCCTTTCTTACGAATTATGTCGCCAATCAAAAGTAATATTATTATAATGATAATTTGTTCATTGGCAAATCCCCCTAATATTTCACGAGGAGTTAATATTCCGCTAATTCCCAATACTACGACTGCTATAACGAAAGTAAAGGCAGGTCCAATCAGATTAAAATATAAACTGATTAGAATAAAAACGAGTACAAGGTATAGGATGTATTGGTCTAACATTGAATGATGGCTTTCCGCATAGCGAGGGCGTTTGGGGTTTAGGGTTTGTCTCTCCGTCTTGCTGATCCGTCGGACTTCGGTGTGAGCTCAGTAGAACGCTGACGGAGAAGCATTTCTTTGCTTTGTTGCTTGGCTACTTACTCCTTACTCCTTACTTTTTGTTTGAGATCTCTCCTTCGCTGTGCTCCGTCGAGATGAGGGGGTAGGGGTGTTGCTGTTAGCTCCTTGCTCTCCTTGTCTCTTTATCACTTCATCACTTTTTTACAATCTTCCGTCTACTTTATCTTTTGGTAAGAATCCTTTAATATCGAATATTACTGATTTATCGCCATTGGTTAAGCGATCCATATCCAGTTTGGCAAATTGATCGTGTGAAACGGCTAAAATTATAGCATCATATTTTTTGGCATAGATATCAACATCTTTTTCCATGATCTTGATTCCGTACTCATACTTTACTTCTTCTTGATCTGCCCAAGGATCATAAATATCTAACTGACAACCAAACTCTTGTAATTCATCAACAATATCAACGGTTTTGGTATTTCTGATATCAGGACAATTTTCTTTAAAAGTAACACCAAGAAGTAGAACATTACTATTTAAAATGGTTAAGCCTTTTTTGATCATTAATTTAACGACTTTTGAAGCTACAAAGTGAGCCATCTCGTCGTTAACGCGTCTTCCTGAGCGAATTACAGCAGGATTATAACCTAATGCTTCGGCTTTAAAAGCTAAATAATAAGGGTCGACACCAATGCAGTGTCCGCCAACCAATCCCGGACGGTATTTTAAGAAATTCCATTTTGTTCCGGCAGCTTCTATAACTTCGTTGGTATCAATATCCATACGGTCAAAAATAAGAGCCAATTCATTTACGAACGAAATATTCAAGTCGCGTTGAGCATTTTCTATAACTTTTGCGGCTTCGGCAACTTTAATACTTGTCGCCATATGCGTGCCGTTTAATAAGATAGTATTGTATAAATCGTCAACTTCTTGGGCTATTTCAGGTGTGGAGCCGGAAGTGATTTTTTTAATAGTTGTAAGTGTATTTACTTTATCGCCGGGATTTATTCTTTCAGGACTATATCCTGCATAGAAATCGACATTGAATTTTAGTCCGCTTTGTTTTTCAATTACCGGTAAACAGTCTTCTTCTGTAGCTCCCGGATATACGGTGCTTTCGTAAATTACAATATCGCCTTTAGATATTACTTTTCCTACTGTTTCGCTTGCTTTGATAAGTGGTGTTAAATCAGGGCGTTTGTATTTATCGATAGGTGTGGGTACGGTTACAATATATATTTGTGCATCGCGAATCGCCTCAAACTCTGTTGTTAACTCCAAACCAAGCTGTCCGCCTTGGCTTAAAACCGACTGTAAATCTTCGTCTTCTGTTTCAAGGGTATGATCATGACCGGCATTTAGTTCTGCTACGCGTTTTACATTGATATCAAATCCGACAACGGGGTATTTTTTGCCAAACTCTACGGCTAAAGGTAGACCTACATAGCCTAATCCGATAATTGCAATTTTTTTCATGGGTAAAATTTGTTTAAAGTTTAATGTTTAAAGATTGTATATGGTTTGAAAAATGGAATATTGGAGTGATGGAGAAATGGATGATACATCTAAGCCTAATTTATTTTCCATAATTCTGATCCCAATCTTTATCTTTTATTTTCTTTTGTATCGATTCTGCAAGTTTTAGTAATTCATTTTCAGTTTTGAAATGGAGACTATCAAAATGCTCAAAATCATCCCATTTCTCCAATACCATTCTACTAAAACATTCAAAAAAACCAAGGCATCTTGACACAGCTTCGCCTCTTAAGTCACATTTCTGTCTACAATATAAACTGAAATCTAACTGCAAAAGCAGGTGTTTTTAATTATTCTCTTTTCCAAAGAAGCAAGAAATCCGTTGTTGGTTTTTGCTTCAAATATTTTTGCATTTCTGAAGTCGTAAATACCAAATAACGTATTTTTCGTTTAATTAGCTTCTCTGCCTTTTCAATTAATTCTATTAAATAATTCTTATTTACTTCTTCACCCATAAAAATAAGATCGATAATCTCCGTGTCTATACCTTTAGCAAATTTCCCTACAAGGAATACTTTATCGATATCGCCTAAATTTTTAACTACTTTTTCGATTATTTGATCAAAGCCGAGATGTTTAAATAAGAGATTATGTATTTCAGGAAAAAGAGGATGTTGAGTATTTGCTCGAAACATTTTTTTATTCCCCAATATGCGTGAATTAAGTAGTCCGGCTTGTTCAAATTTATTGAGTTCGAGCCGAATAGAATTGGTAGACTCTCCAAATTCATCTTCTAAATTACGCAAATACGATTCTGAACTGGAATTCAAAAAGAATTTCACTAGTAGTTTGATGCGCGTTTTAGAAGTAATGAGTGTATCTAGCATTTTCTTCTATTTTGGGGAATTCACCTAAGAATCAATAACGAGTAACAAAACTACTCATTATCCTGAAAATAGCAAATAATTAGACCGTTTTTTTTAGGTAGTCAAAGGTTCGGAGGTTTAGGGGTTTAGGGGTTTAGGGGTTTGGAGGTTGAGATTAAGATTTTTCTTATCATCACATAGCACAAAGGGCTACATTCTTTAAGGTTCAGAGGTTTAAGCTCCTTCGATTAATTGATTCCCGCAAAATGTTTCATAAACTGTATGCGTTCAAAAACAGCAGGATTTCCGGCATTTTTACTGCTTGCTTTACCTTTGAATTGCTGTAGTGATGAAAATCCTTTTTCTTCCATCCATTTTTCGATCTCATTTAAAAGTACTTGGATATGCTCTATCCCTTGCTCATACAAAACAGAAACAATTTGTACAAGGTCGGCACCGGCCAGGATTTGCTTTATGATAACTTCGCTGGTATGAATACCCGAAGAAGCGGCAATACTGCAATTTACTTTATCGGATAATAAAGCAATCCAACGTAAAGGTTCAACATAAGCATTCGGAGAACTGAAGCTCCTCCCTTGAACGGCTTCAAGTGTGTTGATATCAATATCGGGTGAATATGCACGATTGAATAAAACCAAACCTGCGATTCCGGTTTCAGACAAATCTAAAATAGTTCTTGCCATATGAGTGAAGCTGTTGTTAATTTTTACAGCAACAGGAATACTTACTTGAGCCAAGACTCTTTGAATAATTTTTTTAATCGTCGACTCAAAATCACGAATTTCTAAATCGGTTGGATTTAGACTAATATTTAGTTCCAAAGCATCGGCTCCGGCTTCTTCAATACGTTTGGCAAAACTTGTCCATTCTGCCGAAGAAATGCAATTTATACTTGCAATTATAGGAATAAGCACTTCTTTTTTGGCGTTTTTAATTAGCTGTATATAATTGTTTAAACGCTCTTCTTTGATATGCATATCGATATAGTCCAGAGTTTCGGAATAGCGATTGTAAATAAAGCTATTTTTTTCAGCTTCACGCAATTGACTTTCGGTATCCTTTAAAATTTCTTCTTCAAAGATGGATTTTAATACTACGGCAGCAGCCCCATATTTTTCCAACTTCTTTATTTCGCTTAGACTATATGTTAGGCTACAACTACCTACAACGATTGGGTTTTTTAGATTAAGGCCTAAGTAATTCGTTGATAAATCCATTATGTTATTTTTTTAGTACGTTAATTTGTTATTTCTTATTCTTATTTTGGAGGTATTTATGAATACCTGCCGCAGCATTTCTTCCATCGCCCATAGCTAATATTACTGTGGCACCACCACGAACAATATCTCCACCGGCAAAAAGTTCTGGAATGCTTGATTGCATTTCGTTTTCATCAACTATAATAGTTCCCCAACGACTAACATTTAGTCCGGGTAAACTCTGTGGAATTAATGGGTTTGGCGAAACACCAACGCTAACAATAACCAAGTCTGTTTCTATATCATATTCCGAACCTTCAATAGGAATTGGTCTTCTTCTTCCGGAAGCATCCGGCTCACCGAGTTCCATCTTCTGTACCCTCATTTTATTTACATGTCCTTTTTTATCAGCAAAATATTCAATAGGACTATTTAAATTCAGAAATTCTATACCTTCTTCCTGTGCATGTTTTATTTCTTCATTTCTGGCAGGCATTTCTTCAATAGAACGACGGTAAATAATCATAGCTTTATCGGCACCTAATCTTTTGGCTGTTCTAACAGAATCCATAGCGGTATTTCCGCCGCCGATAACAGCTACATTTTTGCCTAAAAATACCGGAGTATCGTAATCTTCTTTAGCAGCATTCATCAGATTAACCCTTGTAAGATATTCATTGGAGGACATTATGCCATTATAGTTTTCGCCCGAAATATTCATAAAGTTAGGTAATCCGGCGCCACTTCCGGCAAAAAACGCCTGATATCCTTCTTCTTTTAAATCTTCTATGGTTGCAGTTTTCCCGACTATAAAATTATTAATAAATTCCACTCCCATTTTTTTAAGATTGTCAATTTCTACATCTACAATCTCATTTGGTAAACGAAATTCAGGAATACCGTATTTTAATACTCCGCCCGGTTCGTGTAATGCTTCAAAGACACTTACGGAATATCCAAGTTTAATTAAATCGCCTGCGGCAGCCAAACCGGAGGGCCCTGAACCGATAATGGCAACTTTAATTCCATTGGAAGCTGCTACTTCAGGAATATACATATCTCCCGAATTCCGTTCCCAGTCGGCAGCAAAACGTTCTAAATTACCAATAGCTACAGGAGTCTTTTTTAATTTTTGGGTATAAAAGCAGCTGTTTTCGCATTGTATTTCTTGCGGACAAACACGACCACAAACGGCGGGTAATGCATTTGTCTCTTTCAAGGTGCGTGCAGCCATTTTAAAATCCTGTTTTTCTATGTATTTAATGAATTTAGGGATATTAATATTAACCGGACATCCTTGGATGCAAGTAGGATCGGGGCAATCTAAACAGCGCCTTGCTTCTTCAACAGCCATTTGAACACTAAATCCGGTATTAACTTCAATATTACTTTTAGCCCGTTCTGCCGGATTTTCTTCCGGCATTTGAATGCGTACTCTTGTTGTACGATCTTTCGATTTCATCGATTTACGCAATTCTGTACGCCATTCCTGACTTCTTTCCTGTTTTAAATAGTCGATAATATTTTCCATTAGACAGTTGCTTTTTTTAGTCCTTCAAGATAAGTTTGATATGCTTTATATTCTTGTTCTTTGAATCCTCCAAGACGGCTTAATAATTCATCGAAATTAACTTCGTGAGCATTAAATTCAGGTCCATCAACACAAACGAATTTAGTTGCACCTCCGACGCTAACCCTACAAGCACCACACATTCCGGTACCATCAACCATGATAGCGTTTAGACTGGCTTCGGTTGGAATATTATATTTTTTAGTAAGCATACTACTAAACTTCATCATAATGGCAGGTCCGATAGTTATTGCTTTATCTACTTTTTCTCGTTTAATAACTTCTTCCATACCATGAGTTACTAAACCCTGTTTTCCATAGGATCCGTCATCAGTCATAACTATTACTTCATCAGAAAAAGCACGCATTTCTTTTTCAAGTATTATTAAGTCTTTGTTTCTGGCGGCTAAAACAGTAATTACTCTATTTCCCGCTTTGTGCATAGCCTCAACAATAGGTAAAAGAGGAGCTGTTCCAACACCACCTCCGGCACATAAAACGGTTCCTACTTTTTCAATATGTGTAGCTTGTCCAAGAGGCCCTACAATATCAGTTATTTTATCACCAACTTTTAGAAGTGCCATTTTATGACTGGTAACACCAACTTTTTGTATGATTAAGGTAATAGTTCCTTTTTCTACGTTGGCAGAAGAAATAGTAAGAGGGATACGTTCGCCTTTTAATCCTAATTTAACTATTACAAAATGACCGGCTTTTCGTTTTTTAGCAATACGAGGAGCTTCTATTTCGAGCTTTATAACGCTTTCTGAGAGATTTTCAACAGCTATAATTCTATTCATATATTTATAATTTTTCAGCGATAAATAAGAAATGTTTACAGTGACTATTTTAATTAGTTGATAAAAATAATATTCAAGTTGTTATTTTTTTAACACCAGAGTTCAAAAATAGTCAATAATTTTTTATGGCAAATTGTTATTATTTATTTAGAGCAATTTTAAGTGAAATACTGAGGCTGCTTAAGATTATTCATCATATTATGACTTAATTTTACTCTCTTAAAATGAGGGTACTATGGTTTTTCTCAGAAGAAATTAAAGTAATAAAACCTTGTATTTTAAATATGAACAAAAAAATCTAAAAATATTGTTTTGTTTCTAATTGTTGAATTTGTATTTTTGCATCCGCTTTTGGGAAAAGCGAATACTCAAATTGAGTATGGGGCCTATAGCTCAGTTGGTTAGAGTAGTTGACTCATAATCAATTGGTCCCTGGTTCGAGTCCAGGTGGGCCCACAAAATCAAAAGAAAGTCTCTGAATTTCAGAGACTTTCTTTTTTTTTATTCCGTGTTGCGAGATTTAATGTTAGAACAACTTGAAAAATAAAAACTCAAAACAGAAGGCTTATTTACAAATGATAAAAAAGTTTTAGTTAATGATTGGTTAATAA
Source organism: Bacteroidales bacterium (assembly GCA_021157585.1). Lineage (NCBI taxonomy): Bacteria > Pseudomonadati > Bacteroidota > Bacteroidia > Bacteroidales > Bacteroidales bacterium. Next base: position 11,934 of record JAGGWH010000086.1, read on the forward strand.
AAACGAAGAAACCGCTGCAGGGGATGCATACGGTTTCTTCAGCATATAAACACATTTAACCAAATAAAAAAATATGAAAAAAACTACAACTAATTAAAGTTATGTCTTTCCTTATTTAGACTTTGTAAAAATAAAACATTTTATTGCTCAATGCAAGCTTTTAACGTTTTTTTATATTTAGGATACGGAATACTTCAATGTAATTATTGAAAATAGTACAATATATTTAATATCAGCATATTAATAATTGAAGATAAATAGTTGCTTTTTTAAACAGGGCATAAAAAAGATTATATTTTATTAGAACTGAAGAAAAAGCTCGGAATAAAGGCATAGAAAAAATAAAAAAAGCTCTTATTTCACTTAATAAAAGTAAAAAATGAAGCTAAATTATTCTAAATAGCACTTTCAAATTGTTTTAAAAAACGAATATCATTTTCGAAAAATAAGCGTAAATCTTTAATTTGATATTTTAGCATTGTAATACGCTCGATACCCATTCCAAAAGCAAAACCGGTATATTTTTCAGAGTCGATGCCGGCATTTTTTAATACGTTGGGATCAACCATTCCGCAGCCTAAAATTTCAACCCAACCTGTATATTTACAAATATTACAACCTTTACCGCCACAAATATGGCAAGAAATATCCATTTCAGCCGAAGGTTCGGTAAAAGGGAAATAGGATGGACGTAAGCGAATTCCTGTATTCTCGCCAAACATTTCTTTAGCAAAATACATTAGAGTCTGTTTTAAATCGGCAAAGCTTACATTCTTATCGATATACAAGCCTTCAACTTGATGAAAAATACAATGAGCACGAGCCGAAATAGCTTCGTTACGAAACACTCGACCGGGAAAAATACTTCTAACAGGTGGTTGATTGTTTTCCATTACACGTACTTGAACGGAAGAAGTATGTGTACGTAGAGCTATATCGGGCGATTTTTCAATAAAGAATGTGTCTTGCATATCCCGAGCAGGATGTTCTTCAGGAAAGTTAAGAGCAGTAAAATTATGCCAGTCGTCTTCAATTTCAGGACCTTCTTCTACGGTAAAACCAATACGAGAAAATATTTCAATAATCTGATTTCGAACTAAAGACAGTGGATGACGTGATCCTAAATCTCCATTTACCGGTAAGCTTAAATCTATTCCCGACTCCATATACTGATCCATATTATCGAGAAGTTCTTTTACTTCTTCAACCTTAGCAAGAGTAGCTTTTTTCAGATCGTTTAGCAAGACTCCCATTTCTCTTCTGTCTTTCGGAGCTATAGATTTAAAATCTGCAAATAAAGCGGGAATAATACCTTTTTTACCAATATATTTTACGCGAAAAGCTTCTAAATCGTCCATTTTATCAAATGTGGTCGATTTTATTTCTTCGAGATATGCTAATACTTTTTCTTTCATTTCTCCCTAATCTATAATTTCTATTTTCATCAATACTTTCTCTATCGGACGACTACCGATAACGGCTGTGGCAGCAATTTTATCTAACACATCCAAACCCTCAGTAATTTTACCATAAACAACATAAGAGCCGTCTAAGTGTGGCGTTCCGCCGATAGTAGTATATATTTTCTTTTGTTCTTCGCTATAATGAAACTCTTTTGGTGCTTCTCCTTTTTCAAGCATTTCTTTAAACACTTCAACTTTAGATGTTTTCAATCCGGCCATATCTTTAGCTTTTATCAGAGCATCAATTTTATATAGCCACTTTTCATTTCCGGGAAACAATATGTAATTTTCTATAGCCGTTGTTTTTCGTTCATTATTAATTTTTTCTTCTATAGCATCGAGCTGTCCCAAAGTCATTATTTTCCCTTGTACAATATAGAATTGTGCAGCAGAGCTGGCTTTTGTGGGATTTACATTATCGCTTTCGCGAGCAGCTGCCAACGCTCCTTTATGGTGGACATGAATTTCAGGAACAAATTCGGCAGGAACGGTATATCCGGCATCTTCTCTGCCATCGGCATTTTGCCCACCCTGAATCATAAAATTTTTGATAACACGATGAAAAAAAGAATCTGTATACCATCCCTCTTTTACCAACTTTATAAAATTGTCGCGATGCATAGGAGTTTCGTTAAAAAGCTCTCCTTTCATATCGCCCAAAGTGGTATAGATAATAAATTTTGTTCGTTTTTCTTGGGCTTTTAAGTTATTTAATCCTGCAAAAGATAAAACTACAACTAAAGCTAAAAGACTTATCCTTTTCATATTAGACATTTGTTGATTCGTCTTTAATTAATTTAGAAATGGCTTTTGCTAAAGAAGTAAATTCTTTTTGAGTAAAGCTTAGTTTTGGTTGTTTGAAATCTATATCGTAAACAGTATTTATGGGAATAAGATGAATATGGGCATGAGGCACTTCTAACCCCAATACCGCTATTCCTACTCTTTTACAAGGAACCACCTTTTCAATTGCTATAGCAACTTTTTTAGCAAATACCATCATATCGGCCAAATCCTTGTCTGTAATATCAAAAATATAATCAGTTTCTTTTTTCGGAATAACAAGAGTGTGTCCTTTTGCTAATGGATTTATATCTAAAAAAGCATAATATTTTTCGTCCTCTGCAATTTTATAAGAAGGTATTTCGCCTTGAATAATTTTTGTAAAAATACTTGACATAAAAATAATTATTATCGCGTGACTTCAACTATTTCAAAGGTAATTTTTCCGGCAGGGATATCTATTTCAGCTAATTCACCAACTTTTTTACCTAATAAACCTTTTGCTATTGGAGAGCTGACAGATAATTTGCCATTTTTCAAATCGGCTTCATTTTCAGGAACTAAGGTGTATGTCATAACAGCTCCATTTTTTAGATTTTTGATTTTAACGGTCGATAAAATTAAAACTTTTGAAATATCCATTTTAGATTCGTCTATAATGCGTGCATTACGGATAATTTCCTGACGTTTTGCAATTTTTAATTCCAATAAGCCTTGAGCTTCTTTTGCAGCGTCATACTCGGCGTTTTCTGATAAGTCGCCCTTATCACGAGCCTCAGCAATTTGTTTAGAAATAGCTGGTCGTTGAACCCGAATCAGTTCTTCAACTTCGTCGCGTAATTTTTTTAATCCCTCTTCGGTAAAATATCTTGTTTCAGCCATAATATGCGTTATTCAATTTAATACAAACTAACAAAGACTCTTAAAATTCTAAGAGTCCTTAATTTTTTCGCAGACCTCAGCGAATTAATTACAAACAGCTCAATTGCCTCAGTCTTTTTATCTTATTGTTTTGATTTTAGACTTTTTAGTCTATTTATTATTCTGCTGCAAAAATAATATAAAATTGCCAAAATATCCAATTTCTAAATAAGATTATAAATTCTTAGTTGAAATTCGGGAAAATGTTATGAATCAGCTTGTGTTTTAAACTGTAGTACGATTAAAAATTGTATTTAATTATTTAATGTATAGACTCTCTAATTGTTTATTATTCAATTATTATATCGTACTTATTTAATAAACCAATAACTTCTATTCTGGAAAATTTGGCTTTTTTAATTCGATTAATTTCGGGATTAAAAGAATAGTTAAAAGAGGTTCGGAAATCGACTTTTTCTAAATTGGTGTTTTCAAAACTTGCCATAGATAAATCGCAATTATCAAATGTTGAGCCGTTTAAATTAGCCTCTACAAAATCCACTTCTTGTAAACTACAGTTTTTAAACAAGGTATTTTTTAGCTTACACTGATAAAAGGACGACAAATTCAGTTGACAGTCTTGAAAATGGACAGCAAACAAGAATGGATTGCAATTTTCAAAATGTAAACCTATAAGCTTGCAATCTTTAAAACGCACATCTTTAAATGCGGTATTCTGAATTTTTACATTACTAAAATTACAATTCTCAAAGCTGCATTCTGCAAAGCTCACCTCTGATAAGTTGGCATTGGAAAAAATACAATTGCTAAAACTGCAATTCTCATATTCAGCCCTTTTTAGGTCTTGACTAGAATAATCAATATCCCGAAATATTTTGTCCTCGTAAAATGTTTTATTCATAAGTAGTAGTTTATTTGTCTTGAGAATTGGATTTCAAAAGTATGAAAAGCAATTTAAAATCATTACAAATTGAAGGCATTTTATAGTCCTATAACGCTAAAAAATTATCTTTATACATTAAAGGTCATTAAGGCAATTAAATACAGCTTTATATTCTTTCATTATTAACCAAATATATGCTTATGACACCAAAAGAAAGCAGTAGAAGAGATTTTCTGAAAAAGCTAGCCATAGGTGGTGGAGGCGTTGTTGTTTTGAGCAAATATCATTTCCTGTTTGGGAATGAAGCCACAAACGGGATTCTTAAAGCCATCGTTGTTGATTTTGATAAATGTACAGGTTGTCGCACCTGCGAAACCGTTTGTTCCGCTTTTCATCATCCTGTAGAAATTAATGGAGAAATTCTCAACGGATTGGGAAATCCGAAATTGGGCAATATTCAAGTTTATCATTACAATCCTGATGTAGATATTCCCAGCGTTTGTGCCAACTGTCCGGATACACCTTGCGTAAATGCTTGTCCGGTAAATGCCGATCCAAATGCAAGTATAAAACCTATCTATCGCGATGAAGTAACGCAAGCCATTCGTACCAATCACGATGTTTGTCTTGGGTGTGGCTCTTGTGCTGATGCCTGCGAAACAGAGCGAACAGGAATAATTAAAATGAATCCTATAACACAACATCCTGAGCATATCTGCGATCATTGCGGTGGAGACGATCCTCAATGTGTTAAAAACTGTCCTTATGGTGCTTTATCTTTTAGAGAAGTAGATATAAATAGAGCTTATTTTGGACTTTCGCCTGAAGAAATTGCAGAAGAATTATTTGAACGTTATTATTCGGGAGAGGAGGTAATTAATGGATAAGATTTGGGGACAATACGGTGTTTTGTTGGATATTAATTTAACAACCCGAGAAATAAAGAAAACGAAAATAAGCAAAGACGATTTAAAGAATTATTTAGGTGGACGTGGTTTAGGAATGAAAATACTTTGGAACAGGATTAAAGAACCGGGTTTGGATCCTTTATCACCCGATAATCCCTTACTTTTTATGCCGGGTCCATTTAGTGGTTTACCTATTCCATCTTCATCACGAACGACTATAGTTACTAAATCGCCAAGGACATCTCCTTTGAATGAGAAATACGAACACTCTTCTACCATTTCATATGCCAATATGGGCGGCTTTTTTGGTCCTGAAGTAAAATTTGCCGGTTACGATGGTATTGCTGTTACAGGTAAAGCCAGCTCGCCTGTTTATATTCTTATCGAAGATGATAAAGTAAGAATTAAAAGTGCTCGTTCTTACTGGGGAATGGGAACGGACAGTTTTGATAAATTGCTTA
>JAGGWH010000087.1 GCA_021157585.1 Bacteroidales bacterium
CAAAACTTAAGTCCCACCTATGAACACATAGTTACAAATTACCTTAGTCGAAATAATTTTAACAGTCACCGATTTGAATACCAAAGTATAAGTGTATTTTTTCCCTTGGTGTATAATATTAACAATGTTGGTTTTATGTTTAATTTCTATTACAGTTGGCCATCAGCAAAATTGAGTAAACTTAATTGGGAAAACCAAAGCGGGGTATTATTTTCAATATTTTACACTCCAAACATTTAGTATTATGCGTTTACTTATTGTTGAAGACGAAAAAAGCTTAGCTACAGAACTCATACAGTTTCTAGAAACGGAACATTTTAATTGCGATTGGGCAGCAAGCAAAAGTCAAGCATCGGAATTATTAGCTTGCAATCCTTACGATTTTGTCCTTTTAGATATTGGACTTCCCGATGGTAATGGTTTAAGTCTTATTGAAGAAGCGAGAGACAATGAATCAGAAGCATATTTTATTGTACTCACAGCAAAAGGTGAATTGGAAGATAAACTTAAAGGTTTTGAATTTGGAGCCGACGATTATTTAGCCAAACCTTTTTCTCTGTTGGAATTAAACTCTCGTTTACAAGCTATAACAAGAAGAAAATTCGGACAGAAGAGCACAAAAATAAAGTTTGGAAATTTTATACTCGACACTACAAATCGTCAACTATTTTACAAAAAGGAAACTATTGACCTTACAAAAAAGGAATATGATTTACTACGCTATTTAATACTAAATAAAAATCGCGTTTTAGACAGGCTACAGCTCACTGAACATATTTGGGGCGATTTCTTTGAAGATGATTTTGATTCTAATTACATTGATGTTCACATTAAAAATATCCGAAAAAAATTGGCTAAATTTGACGAAACAAAGTGGATAAAAACACTAAGAGGAATTGGGTATAAATTTATTTCGGGTGATGCTTCTACCTAAAACAAAACTTAAAAATCAGCTTGCACTTATAAATGCACTTTCAAAAGGCATCATTATAGTACTGGCTATTTTTGTTATTCCTTGGTTGGTAAGAACCGTGAGTATCCGCGAGACCGACGATCAGCTGATCCTAAAACTAGATCAAGTTTACGATTTAATAGAAACCAATGGAATTGAGGTTTTTATTGATAATGAAAATTCTCCTCAGGGTTTTGGTAGTTATAATATTTTAAAAGAAGAGTATATCTCTATCGAGAGTATAAACGACACATTATTATACGAATACATTGATAATCAGAAACGTGAAATTGATGGAGAGATATACGATTATCGTGTAATATCAGCTACTTTCGGAATTGAAAATCAGGTTTATTTACTCGAAATTGGAAAAAGCATTAACACCGTAATTAGCTTTGAGAAAAAGCTCAAAAGCTTTGCATTCTACCTTTTACTTTTCTTGCTTACCATCAGTATTTTTATCGATCTTTCTATTACTCAAATCCTTTTAAAACCTTTTGAGAAAATAATTGATAAGCTAAAAGGAACACAGCACCCAAAACTATTTGATCACTCCCCAATTCAAACCAACACTAGCGATTTTAATTATCTACAATCGAGCATTGGCGTGCTTATGCATAAGATAGAAAATACTTTTGAAGCCGAGCGCGAATTTATTGGAAATGTATCTCACGAACTACTAACTCCCATCAGTATTCTCAGAACAAAACTCGATAATTTCACATCTACTACGGAGCTTTCAGGCGAAAAAATGCGAAAGATTTTTGAAGCAAAACAAACCCTGAGTCGCTTAACAAAAATGGTACGTGCTTTGCTTCTATTATCCAGAATAGAAAATCAGGAATATCTAAAGAACGAATCCATTGTTTTATCTAAAATGCTCGAGGATATTCTTAGCGAATTTCAGGATAGAGCAGATATAAAACAACAAAATATTAGCTTCCATAATTCTGCTAAAGAAAGTTCAATAAAGGGCAATACGGAATTATTACGCATCCTTTTGAGCAATTTAATTAGCAATGCGATTAAATATACGCCCGAGAAAGGAAAAATATCGCTTGTACTAGAGAAAAAAGACAATCGCTTGCAACTTGATATTAAAGATAATGGACCTGGAATTAGCGAAACGGAGCTTCCTTATATTTTTGATCGCTTTAAAAAATTCGGGAAGCAAAAAGAGAGTTTTGGCTTGGGTTTGGCTTTGGTTAAACAAATTTCTGATTATCACGATATCCAAATCAACATTAATTCTAATGCCAGAGAAGGCACACATTTTCAGCTAATATTTTAGGGAGATTCTCCATATCTTCTTGGTCTTTCTTAATCTGTTGATTCGTCTGAGAAAAGCAAAGTTAAATCTATCTTTTTTGTACTTTTAGACCGTTGAACGATGAAAACAGAAGGCTTAACCTCAGCACCTTCTATTTCAATGAAAATCAATTATTTGAACAAATTATCAACGCAGTAAAACATAAATATGAATAAAAGAAATCTAATTTATGGATGTATGGGACTTGGGGGATCTTGGGATTCTTCACCCCTTTCTAACCAAGACCAAAAAAAAGCAGATACGGTAATTGAGTCTGTTATTGAGTTTGGAATAACTCATTTCGATCACGCTGACATCTATACTTTTGGTAAAGCCGAACAAGCTTTTGGAAACTACATAAAGAGAAACCGTTCGCTACGTGAGAAACTTTTTATTCAATCAAAAACTGGAATTATTTTAAATGCTGGACCGCTCCATTCAAGCATCTACAACCTCTCTAGAAACTATGTAAATTCTCAAGTCGATAAGATCCTAAAACGATTATCGACAGATTATTTAGATGCATTGCTCCTACACCGCCCCGATCCATTAACTTCGATGGAAGAATTAGCGGAGACCCTACACTTGCTCAAAACATCAGAAAAAGTAAAAACTTTTGGAGTTAGTAATATGTCCGTTTCGCAAATCAAATTACTACAATCCTTCCTTGATGAACCACTATTTAGCAATCAAGTAGAATTAAGCTTAGATCACCCTTTACTTTTAGATTTAGAAGTTTGGGTGAACCGTGAAGAATCGCCAAAAAACTCAGGAATGGGAGATCTTTTAGGCTATTCGGCTAAAAACAAGATGAGCATTCAAGCCTATAGTCCTTTGGCACAAGGCAAATTCAGCGGATCC
>JAGGWH010000088.1 GCA_021157585.1 Bacteroidales bacterium
ATAAAAATATGTTCCGATTCTTGAATTGCACCATGTGTTGAGTGAAAATTCTCATTTTTCCCAATCAGCTCAATCGTTGTACTACCGTCTTCGGTAATTCTTATCGTACGTTTAATCATTGGCACAAAAATACACTAAGTTATTTTGTATATTACAAAAAATTAAACGCCTTATGTTGACGCATTTACACAAAAACAAGATTATTTTCTTGGATATTGAAACTGTTGCACAGCAGCCAAATTATGCAAAACTACCTGAGCGATTACGATTACTTTGGGATAAAAAAGCCATGCTAATATCCAGAGATGAGAAAGCAAAACCGGAAGAAATATACGAAAGAGCAGGTATTTATTCAGAGTTTGGAAAGATTATCTGTATTTCAATAGGCTATTACGAACCAAAGCTCAAAAAATTTCGTTTAAAATCATTTTTTGGTCATAACGAAAAAGCTTTGCTTGCCTCCTTTGCCAAGATGCTGAATAGGTATTTTAATCATGAAAGTGATTTGCTTTGTGCTCATAACGGAAAAGAATTCGATTTCCCTTACATTGCTCGCCGACTTTTGGTTAACCAAATAAAGCTTCCCAAACTTTTGGATATTGCAGGCAAAAAGCCTTGGGAAATAAAGCATTTAGACACTATGGAATTGTGGAAGTTTGGCGATTATAAACATTATACCTCGCTTGATTTGTTAACAGCTATTTTTAATATCCCATCACCAAAATCTGATATCAACGGAAGTCAGGTAAATGAAGTGTATTGGAAAGATGGCGATGTAAAACGCATTGCAGAATATTGTCAGAACGATGTTTTAGCTATTGCCCAACTCTTAAATGCCTACCAAGGAAAAGCTCTTTGGAAAGAATCAGAGCTTGAATATGCCGAGCTTATTGAGATTTTATAACAAAGATCCCGCCGTAGCGGGACCTTTAATCATCTTAAAATATTAATCTTCTAGGTTAATACCTATTTCTCTTCTTATAAGTTGTATGCAGAAGTTTATGAGAAATATGACCAAGTGGTTCTTTTAAAAACTCTTTGTAGATTTTAATAATTTCAGGATTTTCATGAGATTTACGAATAGTCTTATCCATATCTTCGGCATAAATTGCTTCTATCCTTTTCTTACGAATTTCCTCATTGGTAGGTATTGGCTGACCACCGCCACCGATACATCCACCAGGACAAGCCATCACTTCAATAAAATGATACGGTGATTTTCCCGCTGCAACTTCATCCATTATTTTCCGAGCATTAATTAATCCGTTGGCAATAGCAACTTTAAGCTCTACACCCTCCAAAAAACTCCATTCAGGCAAGCAATTTTCAATTTTTATAGTCGCATCTCTAATGCCTTCCATTCCACGAACAGGCAAAACATTTAGATTATCAAAAGGAACATCTCTACCGGTAACTATTTCATAAGCAGTACGTAATGCGGCTTCCATCACGCCTCCCGTAGCACCAAAAATTACTCCGGCACCTGTGGATTCTCCCATTATGCTATCATAAGTTCCATCTTCTAAATCGGTAAAATCCAGACCTGCCTGTTTTATCATATGACCCAATTCGCGAGTAGTAAGACCGGCATCAATATCGCGATAGCCGCTATCTTTCATTTCCGGACGTCTTGCCTCAAATTTCTTCGCCGCGCAAGGCATAATTGCAACACTTACAATATCCTTGGGATCAATTCCTTTTTTCTCAGCATAATATGTTTTTGTGAGTGCACCAAACATTTGCTGTGGTGATTTACAAGTAGACAAATGTCCCAAATGATCAGGGAAAATATGTTCAATAAATTTTACCCAGCCCGGCGAACAAGAAGTGATCATAGGAAGTTTAACACTCTCATCTTTATCAACTATCACTTTTTTAAGTCGTTGTAATAATTCGTGTCCTTCCTCAATAATAGTAAGATCAGCAGAAAAATCAGTGTCTAACACAGAATCAACACCTAAGCGCTTCATAGCTGTTACCATTTTTCCGGTAACACGCGTTCCAACAGGATACCCTAACATTTCGCCTAATGCCACACGAACCGAAGGGGCAGTATTCATAACCACATGTTTTTTATCATTACCAATGGCTTCCCACACTTTATCATAATAACGTCTTTCTGTGAGAGCACCGGTAGGACAATGAATTACACATTGTCCGCAATTAGTACAAACAGCTTCGTTTAAAGGCAAATCCATGAAAGTAGAAATTTTCATATCCTTTCCTTTTCCGCTCACTGTAAGAGCATTTACATGCTGAAGTTCCGCACAAGTTCTCACACACCGTTGACAACGAACACATTTACTATCGTCTTTTTCTATCGACCAAGAAGAACGATCAATTTCTATATCAGGCTTTAATACGCTTAAATACCGATTGTTATCAATATTGTATTCTGCTGAAAGTTCTTGTAATTCGCAATTCATGCTACGATAGCAAGTAGTACATTGTGTATTATGCTCCGAAACCAAAAGCGCAACAACATCCTTACGTGCATTACGTACTTTCGGGGTGTTAGTCTTAATTACCATTCCTTCATCTGCCGGAGTAGCACAGGAAGCCGACAAAGTATTATGTCCTTCCACTTCAACTACACATATTCTGCAATTTCCCGCCACACACAAATCCTCATGATGACAAAGTGTTGGAATACGAACATTTACTTTCTTGGCAGCATCTAATATTGTTTGACCCTTTTCAACAGATACTTTTTTATTATCTATTATTAAATTTATCGTTGACATTATTTTCCTTTCTTTAGATTAGTAAATAATTTCTTCTCTGAAATTCTTCACTATGGAAGAAAACGAATTATGAACTGATTGACCCAAGCCACATTTTGAAGTTATCTTCATTGTTTCGGCTAATTTTAATAATTGATTGAGATATGAAGATGGTTTTTCGCCATGTTTTACCGCTTTAATACCTTTTAAAAGCTGTTGAGTACCAACTCTACAAGGCGTACATTGTCCACAAGACTCTTCTTCAAAAAATTCCAAATAATCTTTTAACACATTATACATAGATCGAGATGAATTAAAAACCATCATAGAACCTCCCGTTGGTATTCCCTCAAATCCAATAATTTTATTTTTAAAATCTTTTCTTGGAACACAATGACCAGAAGCTCCTCCAACCTGAACGGCTTTAGTATCGCCATTACCAAATTCTTTAACAAATTCATCTACCCCTATTCCTAATTCTAATTCGTAAATTCCTGCTTTTGCAGTATCACCGGAAACAGAAAATACTTTTGATCCTCGAGAATCAGTGGTTCCTAATTTTTTAAAGGGCTCCACACCAATCCGTATAATCATACTGCAATACACCAATGTTTCTACATTATTGATAATTGTCGGTTTTCCATTATACCCAGCTTTAGTAGGATAAGGAGGCTTATTACGAGGTTCGCCTCGCTTTCCTTCCATAGACTCAAAGAGAGCACTTTCCTCCCCACAAATATACGCCCCGCTACCTGAAAACATTTTAATAGTAAAGTCTAAACCTAAATTTTGAATATTCTGATTAAACTTCTCTATTAAGGGTAATAAATCTTTTAAAAGAAAGTTATACTCATTTCTTAAATATATAAACCCTTCTTTTGCTCCAATAGCATAGGCACAAATTGCCATTCCAACAAGAACTTTACTTGGAACAACATCTAATATTTCCCTATCCTTAAATGTTCCGGGTTCACCTTCATCTGCGTTACAGATAACATATTTAATATCACTATCTTCCTCTTTTGCTAATTTCCATTTTAAGCCGGTGGGAAAACCAGCTCCGCCTCTACCTTTTAAACCCGAACTAATGATTTGATCTATAATCTCATCGGGCTTCATAGATAGAGCTTTCTTAATCACTTCGAGTGGTTCACAACTAGCGCAATCGAAAATTATATCTACTTTTTTTAATCCTTTATTTTTCATAACTAAGAATTTGTAAGATGTTGAGGATCTATTTCACATAATATTTTAACTGCTTTTTCAGGGCTTACTTCGGTATAAATTTCATCATTGATTAGCATAACAGGACCTTTATGACACCAGCCTAAACAATTGGTCTCTATTAAGGAGAATTGCATATTACGAGTAGTTTCCCCCATTTTTATTTTAAGTAATTTTTCAATTGCAGTCACCAACTCCTGTTTCCCTGCCATTTTACAACTAATCGTCTTACATACCCTGATAATATTTTTACCCATCGGTTTAGTATACAAGAAAGAATAAAATGAAGCCGTTCCATAAACTTCGGCAGATGATATATCAAGGGCTTTGGCCACTTCAACCATTGAGCTTTCTGAAAGATAATTTTCATCGGCAACAATACCTTGCAAAATAGGCAACAAACTATTGCGTGAGTTGCCATGCTTTTCAACTAAATTCCGTATCAAATTTTCGCTTTGAACCATGATAAAATTCTTATTGTTAATTCGTTCACAAATATACTTATTTATTGTTATTAAATTAACAACAACTATCTAAAAACATAAATTTATAGTCATTCTAAATAGTACCCTTTTATATAATGCTGTTTATAAGATATTTATACGTATTATTATTTCTTATTTAGAATGAGAAGAAAACAAAACAATTGAAAACGACGACAATTAGCTCTACAAATCTCCTTACTGTTTTTACCCCAAAAAAGGGACTAAATAAATGGTTTGAAATGTAAAATATCTTTGTAATTTTGCGCTCGCTAGTACAACAGCACCTGATTAATTTTAATTTAAATTAATTAGTAATAATCGGACCTGATTAATAGGCAAAACAGGACAATTATTAGGGCTTAAACAGAAGATAGATGAAATGGTTAAGTTTATCTCGAATTAAGGCTCTGAAAATTTGGTAATTACTGCTTTTGTTTCTATTTTTGCAGCCCATTTTAAAAATGGATAGGTTCAACAAGTAAAATAATTGTAAATGAATACGTTAAGTTACAAAACACAGAGTGCAAACAAGGAAACTGTTCAAAAAGAATGGTTACTTATTGATGCTGAAAATGAAATTTTAGGTCGATTGGCTTCAAAGGTAGCGAATATCTTACGTGGTAAAAACAAAGCATACTTCACCCCTCATGTAGATTGTGGTGATTATGTAGTTATTATCAATGCTGACAAAATCCGTTTGACCGGAAATAAATGGGAACAGAAAACCTATATCCGCCACACAGGTTATCCTGGTGGACAGCGCAGCAAGACAGCTAATGAGTTAATGGCAAAAAAGCCATTTGCTATGGTTGAAAAAGCTGTAAAAGGCATGCTTCCTAAAAACAGATTAGGAGCTCAGTTATTCCGTAATTTGCATGTATATGCAGGAACAGAGCATCCCCATGCCGGTCAAAATCCTAAAGCTATTAACTTAAATACAATGAAGTAATCATGGATATCATAAATTCCTTAGGCAGAAGAAAAAAAGCCATCGCTCGCGTATATTTAAAGGAGGGTAGTGGTCAAATAACAGTTAACAAAACAGATTACAAAACGTATTTTCCTACCGGGATTTTACAATTTGTTGTACAACAAGCTTTTGAATTAACTGATACAGTTGGAAAATACGATATTGTTGCCAATTTAGACGGTGGCGGTATAAACGGACAAGCAGAAGCTTTACGTTTAGGTATTGCTCGCGCATTGGTAAAAATTGATCCGGAACATAAACCTGCTTTAAAAGCTAAAGGTTTAATGACACGTGATCCACGTATGGTGGAACGTAAGAAACCCGGACAACCAAAAGCTCGTAAGAAATTCCAATTCAGCAAGCGTTAAAATATTTATAAATAATTGTTTAGTATCTAAATTACTAAGACTTCTACACAATAGAGCTACTTATTAATTGTGGTTATTAAAGAATGTAAACAAAAACAAAAATGGCAAAAATTGAATTTGACCAATTATTAGATGCTGGTGTGCATTTCGGTCACTTAAAAAGAAAGTGGAATCCAAACATGGCTCCTTACATTTTTATGGAGCGTAACGGTATTCACATTATCGATCTATTCAAAACTCAAGCAAAACTTGAAGAAGCTGCTAATGCAATTAAACAAATTGCTAAATCAGGCAAAAAGATTTTGTTTGTAGCAACAAAAAAACAAGCTAAGGAAATTGTTGCCGAAAAAGTAACAAAAGTAAATATGCCTTATGTAACTGAGCGTTGGCCAGGTGGAATGTTAACTAACTTTACAACTATTCGTAAAGCGGTAAAAAAAATGAGTGCTATCGACAAAATGGCAACAACAGACCAATGGAAAAACCTTTCTAAACGCGAACGTTTACAAATCACTCGCGAACGTGCAAAATTAGAAAAAAACTTAGGTAGTATTTCTGATTTAAACCGTCTTCCTTCTGCTCTTTTTGTAGTAGATATTATCAAAGAAAAGATTGCAATCGCAGAAGCCAGAAAATTAAATATTCCAACATTTGCAATTGTTGATACAAATAGCGATCCTACTTTAGTTGATTTCCCAATCCCTGCTAACGACGATGCTTCAAAATCTATTGCTTTAATTTTAGACCAAATGACTAAAGCTGTTGAAGAGGGATTAATGGAAAGAAAACTTACTCGCGATAAGGAAGAAGCAAACAATAAAGAAAAAGCAGCTGCCAAAAAAGATGCAGCTCCAGCTGAAGAAACTGCAAAACGCCCAAGAAAACGTATTGCTAAACCAAAAGCAGAGGGCACTAAAGCTGAAAACAAATAAGATTAAATTACAAATAAGATATTAAGATGGCTAAAATAACTGCTGCTGAAGTAAATAAATTAAGAAAACTAACCGGTGCCGGCATGATGGATTGCAAAAAGGCATTAGTTGAAACCGATGGCGATCAAGAAAAAGCTGTTGACATTTTGCGTAAAAAAGGTCAAAAAGTTGCTGCTAATCGTTCTGATCGTGATGCTGCCGAAGGTGTAGTATTATCAAAAGTTAATGATGATAAAACATTTGGAGCCGTAATAATGATTAATTGCGAAACCGATTTCGTAGCTAAAAATGACGATTTTGTTAAATACGCCCAAAGTGTTCTTGATCTTGCCCTTGCAAATAAAGCAAAAACAAGTGACGAAGTTTTAGCATTGAGTTTAAACGGAGTTACTGTTAAAGATTCTTTAATTGATCAAATTGGAAAAATTGGAGAAAAAATTGAGTTAGGCGGATATGCTGTTACAGAAGACGCTTATGTTTCGGCTTATATTCACAATGGCAATCGTATTGCTACTATTATTGGATTAAACAAAGTAGTGGATGGCATTGATGGAGTTGGTAAAGATATGGCTATGCAAGTTGCCGCAATGAATCCTATTGCTGTTGACCAATCATTTGTAGACCAAGCAACTATTGATCATGAGTTAGCTCTTTTCCGTGACATTATTCGTCAAGAAGGAAAACCTGAAGCTATGGTTGAAAAAATTGCTGCGGGAAAATTAAATAAGTTCTTTAAAGAAAATACTTTGTTAAATCAGGCTTATATTAAAGACACTAAACAAAATGTTAGTACATATTTAAAAAGCTACGATAAAGATTTAACAGTTAGTAATTTTAAACGTTTTGCATTAGCCTAACATTTAAAAATACTCATATATTAAAAGAGGGTAAGTTCTTAAGAACTTACCCTCTTTTTTTAAATGTCAATCTCTATATGGTTTTTAATAACTTCAACCAACTTCTCGGGAGAGAATGGCTTACTGATATATTCGTTCATACCAACAAAAAAACATTTTTCAACATCTTCTTTTATTGTATTAGCCGATAAGGCAATTATTAATGAAGCCTGAGACTTATTAATCTTTTCTAAAGCCCTAATTTTTTTTGTAGCATCAAAGCCATCCATAACGGGCATCTGAATATCCATCAAAACAATTTTAAACTGTCCATTCTCAAATCGTTCTACAGCTTCTAACCCATTCTCCGCTACTTCAACAGTAAATCCTAATTTTTTTAAGGTAAAAAAAGCTATTTTTTGATTTATTTTATTGTCCTCAACCAATAAAACAGGCAACTGATCGGGTTTTAAAACCCCAACATCTTTGGCTTTTGATAAAGGTTCATCTAAATCGACAGTAAACCAAAAGTTACTCCCCTTAAACTCCGCACTTTCAAAACCAATTGTACCTCCTAAATAAGAAACCGTTTTCTCTGCCATTGTTAAACCAATACCCGTTCCCTGATATCCTTTAGTACTTGAAGAATCACCCTGAGTAAAGGAAGTAAAAAGCTCAGCCTGTAAATTTTTCCGAATTCCTATTCCGGTGTCTTTAACACTAAACTTTACGCAAACACCACCGGTTCTCTTATGATCTACCTGAACAAACAAATGAACAAAACCTTTATTGGTAAACTTAACAGCATTGCTTAAAAAAATATTTAAAACAAGTTTTATCTTCTCCTCATCACCTATTAAAATATTGGGCAAGCCCTGAGCAATAAAGCTTTGCATATCAATCATTTTCGACCTTACTTGATTTGTAAATTTTTCATTTACATCATCAATAAGCTTAGACAGTTTAAATTCTTCTTTCCGCAAAACCCATTTTCCTTTTTCTAAGGACTCTAAAAGCAACATCGAATCTACCATCTCTAAAAGAGATGCTCCGGAATTATTAATATTCTCAAGTAAATCTAATGCTTCATCTTTATCTACTAATGATTTTAAAAGAGCTCCACTACCTAAAATCCCATGCAATGGCGTACGAATTTCGTGACTTAAATTAGCCAAAAAAGCATGTTTACTTTTTATTCCAAGAGAAGCATCTTCCCTAGCCTTTTCAAGTTCAAGCTTAAATTGAATCCGTTCTGAGACATCTAAATAACAGACCATTACACCACTAACATCTCCACGATTATCCGAAATAGGAAAAACATAAGTTTGTAGCAACTGCGGATGCTTATCTAGCGAAAGCGCAATTTCTTGACTACGAATAATTGTATTGCTTTTCAGAACATCTTTCTCAATTTTTTCCAATGGCTCCAAATAATGCCCTAAGAGAAGCTGAGAATTACTTATCCCAATTAATTCGTTTGTTGGAAAATTTACCCAAGCCGCAAAAGCCTGATTTACGTAGGTATACTCTAAGTTTTTATTTTTAAAATAAACGGGAACAGGAGCCATCGCCAAGAAATCTTGAAGCTGCTTAAATATAAGACGCATTTCCAAAAGCTTATGCTCCCCCTCTATCTTTTCCTTTAGCTTTCTAATCTCCAAATCTTTCAAGCGTAAATCCTCGCGAAGCTGTTTAATAGTTTCCATCTTATCTATATCAAGACTTTTGCGCTTTTCTTTTTTTCGCATTCGTAAAGACGGTGCAGTGAGTGAATTTTTATTTTTAGAGTCTGGTAACATAACGAATAATATCTCTCAAAAAAGACAAGAATTAAGCCAAATACTATATTAGATTTATTACCCACGAAATCAGGCGATTAAAAAATAAAATTAATTCCCACTATCCCAAATAGAGAATTATTCCAAAAAACAAACGTTACAAAGTAATTATCAAGAGTATTTAGCCCAAATATATTAGAAGTTTTTGATGGCTTTTAAAATACCTTCAGTGTCTATTTCACAAATGCTCCGAAGCTCTTCTACCTTACCTTGCTCAATAAATTGGTCGGGAATTCCTAATGATTTTATATGAGCATTATAATTATGTTTAGTCTTAAATTCAGCAATAGCACTTGCTAATCCTCCCTTCAGACTACCATCTTCTACGGTAATAATCTTGTCAAACTTCTTAAAGATAGTGTGTAATAAATCTTCGTCAATAGGTTTTAAGAAACGCATATTAAAAAGCGCAATATCATTTTTTTGAACTTGATAAATAGCTTCCAAAGCATAATTACCAATATGACCCAATGTTATAACAGCCATATTCTTACCGTCTTTTACCATTTGTCCTTTTCCAATCGGAAGTATTTCCGGTATATTTTCCCAATTATCAAGAACTCCACGACCACGAGGATAACGAATAACGAAAGGTCCGGCATTATAATTTTCAGCCGTAAGCATTAAATTTCGAAGCTCATGCTCATTCATTGGCGAAGACACCACGATATTTGGAACTGTTCTGAGATAAGCCAAATCAAAAACTCCGTGATGTGTTGAGCCATCTTCACCAACCAAACCGGCTCTATCAAGACAAAAGACTACGGGTAATTTTTGCAAAGCAACATCATGAATTAATTGATCGTATGCTCGCTGCATAAATGTAGAATAAATAGCGCAAAAAGGTTTCATTCCGGCAGCAGCCAGACCGGCAGCAAAAGTAACCGCATGCTGCTCTGCAATTCCCACATCAAAAGCCCTATCCGGCATTGCTTTAATAAGCTTAATCATAGAGCTGCCTGTAGGCATAGCCGGAGTTATTCCTATTATTTTTTCATTTTTCCGAGCTAACTCAACCAAAGTATCACCAAATACATCTTGATATTTTTGAAACTTATTTACCTTGGATTTAGGTGTTAATTTACCGGTCACCTTATCAAAATTACCGGGAGCATGATAAGTTATAGGATCTAATTCTGCCGTATTTAAGCCCTTCCCTTTTTTTGTTATAATATGTAATATTTTTGGTCCGGGTATATCTTTTAAACCATTTAACACCCTGATTAAGCGTAAGACATTATGGCCATCTTCCGGACCTAAATACCTAAAATTTAACGACTCAAAAAGATTACTTCTACGTAAAATAGTTGTTTTAATAACCGACTCAAGATGTTGAAAAAACCTCTGAGTTTTTGTAATAGTTTTATTCCTAGAACCTAAGATATTCCAAAATTTATTTTTTATCTTATTATAGGTTTTAGATGTGGAAATATTAGTAAAATATTGATGTAATGCACCTCCGCCTTCATCAATAGAAATCCCATTATCATTCAAAACTACGAGTAAGTTTGCATTTGAAACTCCGGCATTATTCAAAGCTTCCATCACCATTCCACCAGTCATTGCTCCATCACCAATAACAGCAATATGCCGGCGATCCGTTTCGCCCTTCAATTGAGCAGCAACAGCCATTCCCAAAGCTGCCGAAACCGAAGTAGATGCATGTCCGACCCCAAAAGCATCATATTCACTTTCGCTCATTTTAGGAAACCCCGAAATGCCATTTAACTTTCGATTATTTTTAAAGTCATCTCTCCTACCCGTTAAAATCTTATGTGAATAAGCCTGATGTCCCACATCCCAAATTAATTTATCATAAGGCGTATTAAAAACATAATGCAGAGCTATACTCAATTCTATAACGCCCAAACTGGAAGCTAAATGCCCGGGATTTGTAGACATAACATTGATTATATACTCTCGCAGTTCATCTGCAAGAATATGTAAATCAGCTAAATCTACTTTCTTCAAATCTTTCGGACTATCTATTTCCGATAATATGTTCTTCTTGTTTTCCACACTAAACGGTAAGCAACAAAATTACTGAAGATTTTTGGTTTAATCTCCTTTCTTTTACGTTTAAAGAAGTTTATATTTTAGGCTGAAGCTGTTTAATGTTAAAGGGAGATTTTGAAAGAAACATATTGGTTTTCATTTTAACTTCAGACAACTTCTCTATCAATAAAAAATAAATAATAGCCAAAACATAAATCCTTACTTTTGTAAAAAAATAAATATATTGAAAAAGGGTATTGCCATACTTGGATCAACAGGATCTATCGGGACACAGGCACTCGGTGTTATCAGTGCTACTCCAAATATTTTTTCTATCGAACTACTTAGTGCACATAGTAATGCCAAATTATTACTTGAACAAATAAATCAATACAAACCAAAATTTGTAGTTATAACTGACAAAAAAGCCTTTAAAATTGTTTCTAAAATCATTTTAGATTCTAACACTCAGGTTTTATTTGGAGAAAAAAATCTTCTTCAATTATTAGAAAAGCCCGAAATAGAAATAGTTTTAAATGCAGTAGTTGGATTTGCCGGTTTAAAACCGCTTATACATTCTATAAAATATAAAAAGCAAATTCTACTGGCAAATAAAGAAAGCATAGTTATTGCCGGTGAGGTTGTAATGTCCTTAGCTAAGAAAAATAATAGTACAATTATTCCTATTGATTCCGAACATTCTGCTATTTTTCAATGCTTATTAGGGGAAAAAAATAATACTATCGACAAGGTGATACTTACCGCCAGCGGAGGTCCTTTTTTAGATTATACTCAAAATCAACTCAGGCATATCAGTCCTGAAGACGCCTTAAAACACCCCAACTGGAAAATGGGACAAAAAGTAAGTGTTGATTCTGCAAGCCTGATGAATAAAGGACTTGAGCTTATTGAAGCCCGCTGGCTTTTCGATTTAAAGCCTAAACAAATTGATGTAATTATTCATCCTCAATCAGTTATTCATAGTCTTGTACAATTTACCGATGGAAACTTAAAAGCACAACTTAGCTCAGCTGATATGCAACTTCCCATACAATATGCTCTACATTATCCTAAGCGTGCAGAAAATTCATTATCACAATTTTCGTTAACAGACAATCCTGAACTAACTTTTAGGCAGGTAGATCGCAAAAAATTTCGTAATCTTGCACTCGCATTTATTGCTATGGAAAAAGGCGGTAATATGCCTGCCATTTTAAATGCAGCAAATGAAATTGCAGTTAAGGCATTTTTGAATAGAAAATGGCCTTTTTATAGGATTCCGGAAGTGGTTGAAGAAATGATGAACTCCCAAAATTTTATTTCAACACCCAAGCTGGAAACTTATTTTGAAACAACAAATAAATGCTTTGCAGATAGCGAAGCTTACATTAGAAAGCATATATAAAATATGGATATATTAATAAAAATACTTCAATTACTACTTAGCCTCTCAATTTTAGTAGTCATACACGAATTTGGGCACTTTGCTGCCGCAAAATTTTTCAAAACTAAAGTAGAAAAGTTCTATTTATTTTTTGATCCTTGGTTTTCACTTTTTAAATTTAAAAAGGGGGAAACAGAATATGGAATTGGTTGGTTACCATTAGGTGGTTATGTTAAAATAGCCGGTATGATTGACGAATCTATGGATAAAGAACAAATGAGCCAAGAGCCTCAGCCTTGGGAATTTCGTTCAAAACCAGCTTGGCAAAGATTAATAATTATGCTTGGAGGTGTAATTATGAATGTTGTTTTAGCTATCGTCATTTATATTGTAATGATGGCTGCCTATGGAGAGCAATATCTTCCAACCTCATCTATAAAATACGGTATTCAAGTCGATTCTTTAGGAATGGAGATGGGCTTACAGACCGGAGATAAGATTTTAAGCATAGACGGAAATGAAGTGGATAACTTCATGAGAATTCCTGCTTATATCATTATGGAACAAGCTAAAACGATTCAGATTGATCGTAGCGGTAAATTTATTGATATACAAATTCCCGAAGGTTTTATTGCCAAATTAATAAAATCTGAAAATGCAGGATTTATACTACCCCGTATGCCTGTTAGAATTAATGGATTTGCAAAAAAATCAGCTGCTCATGAAGCGGGATTAGAAAAAAACGACTGGATTTTAGCTGCCAACGGTAAAGAAATTACTTATGTTGATCGTTTTTCCGATTTTTCTAATATTGTAAAATCACATGTCTCAGATACAATTAGCATATTGGTAGATAGAAATGGCGAGCAACTAACATATAGAGTAAATGTAAACGACAAAGGTTTAGTAGGAATAAGCGTTGGTGCAGATCCCGAAAACGACTTTGTTTGGACCAACCATAAGTATAGCATAATAGCAGCTATTCCTGCCGGATTTAAAAAAGCTAACGATGGTATTACCAACTACCTTAAACAACTTAAACTGCTTTTTGCTCCTGATGTACAAGCCTATAAATCGGTTGGCGGATTTATACGTATCGGAAGTATTTTCCCTGCAACTTGGGATTGGATTCGCTTTTGGGAATTGACAGCATTTTTATCTATTATGTTAGCCGTTTTAAATATTTTACCAATTCCGGCTTTAGATGGCGGACACGTCCTATTCCTAATTTACGAATTGATTGCAAGACGTGCCCCAAGTGATAAGTTCTTGGAATACGCTCAAATGGTAGGAATGTTTCTTTTATTTGCTCTGCTCATTTTAGCTAATGGTAATGATATATACCATTATTTTATAAAATAGTATCTTTGAATAAAAAAGACGTGAAGACGCCAATAACAAAAAGAGTTTACTTCTTTTCAGATGCTCATTTGGGCATCCCAGATCGTATTTCCAGCCTAAAGCGCGAACGTATATTGGTAAAATTTCTTGATAGCATTAAAAATGATGCTTTGGAAATTTATATAATGGGCGATTTATTCGATTTTTGGTTTGAATATAAAACAGCTATTCCGAAAGGATATGTTCGTTTATTAGGTAAATTGGCCGAAATAACTGATTCAGGAATCCCAATTTTCTTTTTTAGAGGCAATCACGATATTTGGGCTTTTGACTATTTGAAAGAAGAATTAAATATAAAGATTGAGCGCAAACCCCAAATTAAAGAAATATTAGGTAAGAGATTTTATCTTGCCCACGGAGATGGATTAGGAAAAGGCGATCATGGATATAAGTTTTTAAAAAAAGTATTTGAACTAAAGCTAAACCAATGGCTTTTTAGTTGGATACATCCCGATATAGGCTTACGGATGGGTTTGTTTTTTAGTCGCAGAAGCCGATATGCCAACGAAGCCCGTGGCGATAAAACAAAAAAAGAAAAGAAAAATAACCATATTGCCGAAACCAGACTTCCCTCTTTTGCAAAGGAATTATTATTAAAAGATGGAAGTATAGATTATTTCGTTATGGGTCATTACCACGTAAAAGAAAATATCGACTTAGGAAATAATTCCCGATTTATTTTTCTTGGCGACTGGATAAGTAGGTTTTCTTATGGAGAATTCGACGGTACTACCTTTGAATTAAAATCTTTTAATACGGAAGATTAAATATGCTGTTTTACCAACTGAATCAATTGATTAGCCTGAAGAACTCCTGCCTGTCTAAATAACTGATTTCCATTTCTATACAAAGCAATAGTAGGCACATTTCTGATTTGTAACTTTTGAGCGATAGCTTGATTCTTATCTACATCGATTTTCAAAATCTTAACATTATTTCCTAAAGTAGCTTTGACTTGCTTTAAAATAGGAGGCATCAGTTTACAAGGAGCGCACCATTCTGCAGAAAAATCTATTAAAACCGGCACGTCAGATTTTATTATTTCAAAAAAATTAGCCATTCTCTATCAGCTTTTGTTTATAAATGCAATACTATGACAAGCAACAATAGCAGCTGTTTCTGTTCTTAATCTGCTATCCGAAATCGAAACTAAATTTACAGCAGCATCTTTAGCTTGCTTTACTTCATTATCGCTAAAACCACCTTCCGGACCAATAAAAACCAAAATATCTTCTTTCGGTTTAACAAAATTATCTATTCTATTCTCTTTAGTAGCGTCACACCATGCCAAAAGCATTTTACTATCTCTATTTTCTTTCAATAAATCGCTAAATTTCCTTAAACCGTTAAGTTTAGGATGATATGCTTTTAAGGATTGCTTGACAGCAGCCGTAATAACTTTATTTAAACGATCTACCTTTATGGTATTTCTCTCCGAATGTTCGCATAGAATTGGTGTAATCTCATCTATCCCTATTTCTGTTGCCTTTTCTAAAAACCATTCAAAACGCGAAATATTTTTAGTGGGAGCAACCGCCATATGCAAACGATAATCTCGCTTGGCATATTTTTCTATCCGTTTTACAATCTTAAGATTACATCTTTTAGGATGATTATCAACAAGCTGAGCTTGTATCATCGTGCCTTTTCCATCAGTCAACCATACTTCATCGCCAATATTTAGCCGCAATACACGAACAGCATGCTTTGATTCCTCTTCATTCAACTGATAAAAATCGTCTTTCTCAATATCGGGAGTATAAAATAAATGCATGGATATTACTTTTTTATTTTCCGAACAACTTTTTTAAGACTATCTTTTAAAAACGTTTCCTCCACTTTACGAATAGAATCTTGACGAATGCTATCCAATTTCATTTCCAAACGAATTTCTAAATCTTTTGCCTTTATTTTATTAAGAATAATTATCGACTTATCATAAATAGAAGAAATTACTTCTTCATTTTTAGAGTAATAAGCTAAATTATCAAGAAAATCTTTTTGATTTATTTTATATTTTTCAAAAAGCAAAGGGTAATAAACATAAGCAGTATCGTTTTTACCACGTTTACTGTAAGGAATCTGGTCAAGATAAGCTTCTATAAGTTGAACCTCGCTAAGTATTTCAGCCATTTCTGCTTCTGCAATAAGCACATCCGGAACATTAACAGTTTCTTGTTTTTTCTCGGAACAAGACGATAAAAGAAAAACAATCCCTAATAATCCAATAAAACGGCGAATATTCATTTTAGTAAAATTTTAAGGACAAAGGTAGGTTTTTATAAGAAACTGAAATAAAAAATACTAATTTCCCACATCCGACATATACTTAATACGCATCAAGCGAATTTCTTCTTCAGAGAACTCGTCTTCGCCTAATTCTTCAAGTGCATCTTCCAAAGAATCTGATTCGGCTTCAGAAAAATATTCCAAAATATCCTCTTGATGATATTCATCTATAGTTTCGTTTATATAATACGTCAAATCCAGTTTGGTACCGGCAGACACTATATGTTCAATTTCGGTTATCAGATCTTCTACACTCAGATTTTTAGATCGTGCTATTACTTCTAAAGGTAATTTTTTGTCTATACTTTTAATTATAAACACTTTCATACCCGATTTATTCACAACTGATTTAACGACCATATCTACCGGACGTATAATCTCATTTTCTTCCACATAGTTTTTTATAAGACGAACAAATGGTTCTCCATATTTAGCCGCCTTTCCAACACCAACTCCCGAAATGCTTTTTAATTCTTCCAAGGTTGTCGGATACTGTATAGTCATATCTTCCAAAGATGGATCTTGAAAAATAACAAAGGGAGGCAAATTATTTTTTTTTGATATATCGCGACGCAAATCTTTTAACATATTAAATAACATAGCATCAAGCGCATCTGTTTTAACAGCACCTCTACCCGAGCTCCCATCATCAAGACCATCGTAATCATGATCTTTGGTAAGCATTATGGAGTATGGATTATCTAAAAATTTATAACCCGCCTCAGTAACCTTCAGCAAGCCGTAATTCTCAATATCTTTAGCTAACAGCCCACGTATAAGCACCTGACGGATAACGGCATGCCAATGTTTTGTATCATAATCCATACCTTGACCAAAAACATCTAATTTATCGTGTTTAGCATTTTTTATATCTGCATTTCTGTCTCCCACTAAAATATTCACAAGATATTCGCGCTTAAACAACTGCTTAACGGCCAATACGGACTCTATTACTAATTGTACATTTTCTTTCCCTTCAAATTGCTCTTTTGGGTTTAAACAATTATCGCAAGCACCACAGTTTTCTTTAGGATAACCCTCTCCAAAATAATGTAAAAGCTGACGATGTCTACAAACAGAAGATTCGGCATAGGAAATGGTTTCCTGTAATAACTGCTTTGCAATCTCCTGCTCGGCAACAGGCTTATTTTTCATAAACTTTTCCAGCTTCTCAATATCTTTATAGCTATAAAAAGTAATACAATTTCCCTCTCCATCATCACGTCCGGCACGTCCCGTTTCCTGATAATATCCTTCAATACTTTTGGGAATATCGTGATGAATTACAAAACGGATATCGGGTTTATCTATCCCCATTCCAAAAGCTATGGTAGCCACAATTACATCAACATCTTCCATCAGAAACATATCCTGATTTCTTTTCCGTGTAGATGCATCAAGACCGGCATGATACGGAAGAGCTTTTATGCCATTTACCTGTAGAGTTTCAGCAACTTCTTCTACTTTTTTACGACTAAGGCAGTAAACTATTCCGGATTTACCCGGCTGTGTTTTAATATATTTTATAATATCTTTATTAACGTCCTTTGTTTTAGGTCTTACTTCATAATATAAATTAGGGCGATCAAAAGAAGATTTATAAACTTCGGCATCTTCAATACCCAAATTCTTCAATATATCTTCCTGAACTTTTAATGTTGCAGTTGCAGTAAGAGCAATTATCGGAACATCATGTCCAATCGTATCAATTATAGGGCGTAAACGCCGATATTCAGGACGAAAATCGTGACCCCATTCCGAAATACAATGAGCTTCATCTATTGCATAAAAAGAAATGTCAATCTTTTTAAGAAATTCCGCATTTTCTTCTTTAGTTAAAGACTCTGGAGCAACATATAACAATTTAGTTTTTCCACTTAGCAAATCAGATCTAACCTTATTCATTTCCGTCTTAGATAAAGACGAGTTCATAACATGTGCAATACCCTCATCAGCACCAAAATTCCGGATAGCATCAACTTGGTTTTTCATTAATGCAATTAAAGGAGAAACAATTATAGCTGTTCCGGGATTACTCAGGGCAGGCAGTTGATAACACATTGATTTACCGCCACCCGTAGGCATAATAACGAATACATTTTTCCCTTCTATCAGACTTTCAATTATCTCTTCTTGATTCCCTTTAAAACTATCAAAACCAAAAATTTTTTTCAATAGTTCCGAAAGTGTATCCTTATCTTTTTTTAATGACATTTATTTTCTTTTTACTATAAAAAACCTTTTCCCCCATAATAAATAGATGTGCTTTTTAGTGGTCATTTATATCTTTTCAATAATTTGTTTGATAACAAATATAATAAAATAATTATCCAATTACAAGAAAGAAACATAAGGATGACGCAGCCCTAATTCCCTCAAAATGCGCGCGAAGGTACGAATTATTTTTTAAATTATCACTATTAATTTGCATCAAAAATTAAAGCTTGGAAATTCTAATTGTTTTTTCTCGAATTAGTGTTTTATCATTTTTTTTAAGCAGAAAAATGCCTGCTTCTAAAAAGAAATTATCTTTGTGTTACAAAACTTATATTTTGGATAAAAGTATCGACATAAAACAAATTGCTATCCGTACTATCTTAGAGGAGTCCTCTGCTATTAAGCAGCTTTCTTCCTTAATCGACCATCAGTTTGAACAAGCGGTAAATTGTATTGCCAAATCGAGCGGTAGGCTAATTATTACCGGTATTGGGAAAAGCGCCAATATTGCTAATAAAATAGTTTCTACATTAAATTCTACCGGAACCGCAGCCGTTTTTATGCATGCTGCGGATGCCATCCATGGCGATTTAGGGATTATTCGCAAAAACGACATAGTGCTTTGTATATCTAAAAGCGGCGAATCGCCGGAAATAAAAGTGCTAATTCCTCTTATAAAAGGATTTGGAAATACGCTTATTGCTATTTCGGGAAATACAGATTCGTTTTTAGCCAAACAAGCCGATTATGTTTTAAATGCCAGTGTTGAAAAAGAAGCCTGCCCAAATAATCTTGCTCCAACTTCCAGCACAACAGCACAATTGGTTTTAGGCGATGCTCTTGCTGTTTCTTTATTAGAGTTAAAAGGATTTACTACTGCTGATTTTGCAAAAATACATCCGGGAGGAGCTCTTGGAAAACAACTATATCTTCAGGCAAAAGATATAATTTCACAAAACGAAAAACCCGAAGTAGATATAAATGCTTCTATTCAAGAAGTTATTATTGAAATGACATCAAAAAGATTGGGAGCCACAGCAGTATTGAATACAGGAAAATTAGTCGGTATAATTACCGATGGCGATTTACGAAGAATGTTAAAAAACAATAGGCAAATTGATAGGCTTAATGCCGAACAAATTATGAGTAAAGACCCTAAACAAATTAATCCTGACACCTTATTAGTAGATGCTTTAAATTTAATGAGAAGCAATAATATTACTCAACTACCTGTATCAAAGGCAGGCAAATATTTGGGGATTTTACATTTACATGATATTCTAAAAGAAGGAATTTTATAAGCCAAAGCGAACATGCTATTAAGAACTGAAAATATCGTAAAAAAATACGGAAAAAGAACCGTTGTAAAAAACGTAAGTATAGATGTAAAACAAGGAGAGATAGTCGGTTTACTTGGTCCTAACGGCGCAGGTAAAACCACCTCTTTTTATATGATTGTAGGCTTGATTAAGCCAAATAACGGACGTGTTTTTTTAGATAATCAAGAGATTACCAAAGAGCCTATGTATAAAAGAGCTCAGTTAGGCATTGGTTATTTAGCGCAAGAAGCATCGGTATTCCGTAGTATGTCTGTAGAAGATAATATTAGTTCTGTTCTTGAATTTACTGAGCTTAACAAAACAGAGCGTACGGAAAAGCTAAACTCTTTACTCGACGAATTTGGATTACAGCATATCCGAAAAAGTAAAGGAATTCAACTTTCCGGAGGAGAAAGACGACGTACAGAAATTGCCAGAGCCTTGGCTACCGATCCTAAGTTTATCCTTCTCGACGAACCTTTTGCGGGAGTTGATCCTATTGCTGTAGAAGATATCCAAACTATTGTTTCCAAGTTAAAAGAAAAAAATATTGGAATTCTAATTACCGACCATAACGTCCATGAAACCTTAAAAATTACCGATCGTGCCTATTTACTCTTCGAAGGCTCTGTTCTTAAAGCAGGAACGGCAGAAGAACTTGCATCTGATCCACATGTACGTAAAGTTTATTTAGGAGAAAGTTTTGAACTCCGAAAATAAGCTGTATTGATATACTATTCTGTGCTTTATCACAAAAAAATATCAATCTCTTTTATACGACCAAATCATCAATAAAACAGCACTTAACAATAAAGCAATAGCTATTCCAAAAGAGACAGTATAACCAAATAACTCAAAAAATAGTATTCCAATTAAAGGTGCAAACAAAGCCCTAACGCCCGTTAAAGAAAGATGAACAGCTTGTAATTCTCCGGCTTCGGAATCCTTCCCAAAATAAGCAGAACCAATAAACCAAAGCAAAGACATAGTTGCAGCAAAAACACTTTGAAATAAAATATAAAACAGCAACATATAATAAATCTTGATATTTAATATTTCTATATGAGCCGGAAAATATTCCGTCAAAGCCAAAAAGAAAATAAACATCATCATAGAACCAAAAGTTATAGCGGCAAACTTACGCGGATCGATACGCCCCAACAACCTTCCAAAAAAAGGCAATAATAAAATAGCTATAATATTATAAGAGTTTTTGTAAAAAGCTATACTGGAATAATTCAAGCCCAAGGCTTTATCAAAATAAATAGTAATTACAGCTACTGTCGACATAAATGCAAAACCATAAAGCATAAAACCCATTTCAAAATGCAGATACGGCTTATTAGAAATCATTAAAGTCCACATATTTCGCCAAGAACTTCTGACCGATTGCAAAAAAGTTTTCTTGATTTCAACCTGCTCTATAGCTTGATAAGGAATCTTTGTTAAAAGATGTATCGACCCTATACCAAGAACCGCTATTATTGGAAAAACATAGGTATAAGCATAAGGATTCCAATCCAAAAGCATTCCATAAGCAAAGGTTACTATCAGCATTACAATTTTATTGATTGAGGTTGCAAAACTATACAGCTTACTAAAATTTTGATGACGATAAGATTTTTTCAAAAACAGATTAATATTTGGCAATACTACGGGCGCAGCCAAATAATACATAAAGAATATGGCTAAAAAAAACAGATGATAAATTCCGTTTGCTTGCACAGCCACATCACTTTTAGGAAAGAATAAAAGAAAAAATAAGGGCAAACGGCTAACTAAAGCAGTAATAATAAGTAATTTCTTCTTGTTTTTTATACGTCTTAGAAATTCGTTAATAAAAATTAAGCCTGTAAAAACAACTACACTAAATTGAAAAAGAACACCTAACTCAAAATTACTTCCATCTAAACTTTTAATAAAAACAAATTCGTTCAAGGCTAAAACACCTAAAACAAAACCCTCCAAAATACTATAAAACAAATGAATACGGAAAGTATTCTTTTCGATTAAATTCAGATGGTCTGTTTTATAAAACAACATGTTTCTCATTTATGCGCGCAAAGGTAATTTGTTTTTTGATGAAAAAACTAAATACATCCTCAATTAGAACTCAATTAAAAATCTATAATAAATCACGTTTGCATTCTACAAAATTGGCTTAACTTTGCTATATCTTTAAATATCTAAATTTCTATTATGCCCACTACTAAAAATTTTGCTCTGATTGGTGCTGCGGGATACATTGCTCCTCGTCATATGGCAGCTATTCAAGAAACCGGAAATAAGTTAGTTGCTGCTCTCGATAAATTTGACTGTGTTGGGATTATGGATCGTTTTTTTCCAAATGCCAATTTCTTTACCGAACCCGAACGTTTCGACAGACATTTAGATAAACTCAGAAGACTAAATCAAGGTCGCGATGTTGATTATGTCAGTATCTGCTCCCCAAATTATCTCCACGATTCTCATATCCGACTTGCACTTCGTAACCAAGCTCATGCAATTTGCGAAAAACCAATTGTATTAAATCCCTGGAATTTTGACGGATTAGAAGCTATCGAAAAAGAAACAAATAAAAATATCTATACTATCTTTCAACTACGCTTACATCCTTCGGTAATTGAGTTGAAGAAAAAAATCGAAAACGGACCAAAAGATAAGATTTACGATATTGATTTAAGCTATATTACCTCTCGTGGAAAATGGTATGATGTAAGTTGGAAAGGTGATATTTCTAAGTCAGGAGGAGTAACAACAAATATTGGCGTTCATTTCTTTGATATGCTTGCCTTTGTTTTTGGAAAGGTAAAGCACACAGAAGTCCATGTTTTACAACACAATAAAGCCGCCGGACTTTTAGAACTTGAACGGGCTCGAGTTCGTTGGTTTTTAAGTATTGACAGCAATGATATCCCTCCGGAAAGAAGAGCTCAAGGGCAAAGTACTTTTCGTTCTATTTTAATGGAAGGAGAAAATTTTGAATTTAGTGGTGGTTTTACCGACTTACACACTGTCAGTTACAGAGAAATTTTAGCTGGTAGAGGTTTCCGTATTCAAGAAGGTCGACAAAGTATTGAAACAGTTTATAATATCCGCAATAGCGAACCTATTGGATTAAAAGGAGATTACCACCCTATTCTTAAACATCTTCATTTATAAAACTATTTTGACCTTTCAAGCAACATATAATTGGTACGCCTTATATACTAAGTCGCGAGCAGAAAAAGCTGTTTTCGACAGGCTTATAGAACAAAATATCGAGGTTTATCTTCCACTTCAAAGAAAATTACGTCGTTGGAGCGATAGGAAAAAATGGGTGGAAGTACCCTATATTAATTCCTATGTTTTTGTTAATGTAAGTGAAAAAGAATATTATAATGTTCTGAATACACAAGGAGCTGTTCGCTATATTACCTTTGAAGGAAAAGCCGCTCCTATCCCCGATTGGCAAATTGAGGCAATGAAAAAAATTATCGATTCCGATCAGATGTTTCATTTCAGTAGTCAACGTTTCCGTAAAGGAGAAAAAATTTTAATCGAAGAAGGAGCATTAGCAGGCTATTCCGGAGAAGTTATCCACGATAGTGACGGAAAGAAAAAAATCTTAATTCGTATCGATCAAATTGGTTATTCTTTGGTTGTTGAAATGGATATTTTGGAAATAAAAAAGGTGAAATCTTAAACTAAAAATCCCCTACTTTTGTAGAAAAAAGTATGGAACTTCAAATTGGCTTAAAAGCCGAATTCGAAATTATTGTTAGTCCTAAAGATACCGCTGCCCAATACGGTTCAGGAAGCCTAAACGTTTTTGCCACACCGGCAATGATAGCACTGATGGAAAAAACAGCAATGCTTTGTATTTCCAAGCAGCTCAAAGAAGGTCAAAATAGTGTTGGTACGGAAATTAATGTAAAGCACATCAAAGCAACTCCCATTGGCGAAGCCGTTCTTTGTATTGCAAAACTTATTGAAATTGACCGCGCTAAATTAACTTTCAGCGTCGAAGCTTTTGATAATGAAGGGATTATTGGACTTGGAACCCATAAACGCTTTTTAATTGACGAAGAACAATTTATGGCTAAAGTTAGTCGCTAAAAACTAAAAAATACGAATGATCAATTATAAAAAATTCACACTCTCAAACGGATTAACATTATTAGTCCATAAAGATGAGTCGACACCCATAGTAGCCGTTAATATTTTGTATAAAGTTGGATCGAGAAATGAATCTCCCGATAAAACAGGATTTGCTCATTTGTTTGAGCATTTAATGTTTGGCGGATCTGTTAATATTCCTGATTATGATAAGCCTCTCGAAAAAGCCGGAGGCGAAAATAACGCCTTTACAAATAGCGATATCACAAACTATTATATTACGCTTCCAAAAGAAAATTTAGAAACGGCTTTTTGGTTAGAATCCGATCGTATGCTGAACCTTGCTTTTTCAGAAAAGAGCTTAGAAGTACAGCGACAGGTTGTTATTGAAGAGTTTAAACAATCTTATTTAAATCAGCCTTATGGCGATGTGTGGATGCTTTTAAAACCTTTAGCTTACAAACAACATTCTTATCAATGGAATACCATTGGGAAAGAAATTAAGCATATTGAAGATGCTAAAATGGAAGATGTAAAAGCTTTTTACAAAAAACATTATAATCCAAACAATGCTATTTTAGTTGTGGCAGGAAATGTTGAAGCCGATGAAATTTTAGCACTTACCAAAAAGTGGTTTGGAGACATTCCTTCAGGAGATTCTTTAAACAACGAATTGGTTCAAGAGCCCGAACAAAAAGAGGCGCGTTTTCAAGAAGTTTATCGCGATGTTCCTATTGATGCACTCTATAAAGTATTCCATATGGATAAACGCGGCAGCAAAGATTATTATTCGGCTGATTTACTTTCCGATGTTTTATCTAATGGAAATTCTTCACGACTTTACCGTAAGCTCATCAAAGAAGAGGGGATTTTCTCTGAATTGGATGCCTATATTACAGGTGATTTCGATCCTGGTCTTTTTGTTTTTAATGGTAAACCTGCCGAGGGTATTTCCTTAGAAGAAGCAGACAAAAGACTAACAAAAGAAATAGAACTGATAAAGAGCGAAACTGTTTCAGACTTTGAATTACAGAAAGTAAAAAACAAATTGGAAGCAAGTCGTACTTTTAGCGAAACCAGTATATTAAATAATGCTATTAATTTGGCTATCGCCGAAAGTTTAGGTGATGCTGATACTGTAAATTTAGAAGAGGAAATCTACAATAAAATTAGTGTAGATGAAATTCAGCAAATAGCACAAAAAATATTTCAAACAAAAAATTCTTCTACTTTGTATTACCGCTCAAATCAAAAAAATGATGCAACTAAATAGAATCGACTCCCCACAAATTCAAATAGTTAAAGAAATAACTTTGCCCACTATCGATAAATCAAATCTATCAAATGGCATTCCTGTTTTTTCCATCAATGCCGGAACACAGGAAGTTGTAAAAATACAATTAGTCTTTAAAGCCGGCACTTGGTTTCAGTCACAAGCTCTTGAAGCCTTTTTTACGGGACAAATGCTCAACGAAGGAAGCGAGAATTATACCGCAGTTGAAATTGCTGAAAAACTTGATAATTACGGTGCTTTTGTAAACAAAAAAATAAATAGGGATAATGCCTGCATAGATATTTTCACTCTCAACAAACACTTAAAGTCTGTTTTAACTTTAGTTGCGGATATGATAAAAAATCCACTATTTAGCAAAACGGAATTAAACCGTTTATGTGATCAGGAAAAACAAGAGTTTATTGTTCGCAACCAAAAGGTAACACATATTGCTCAAAAACAATTTACAGCTTTACTTTTTGGGAATAAGCATCCTTATGGAGCTTCAGCAAAGGTTGAAGATTACGATAAAATTACACCTTCGCTATTAAAAAACTTCCATCAAAATCACTACGGTAGTGGAAATTGCAAAATTTTTATCTCCGGAAAAATAAATGATTTAACAATAAATCTTGTTAATCAGTTTTTCGGTCAAGAACAATGGGGTGTAGATAAAACCGTTCCTATACCTGCTTTCACCGCTTCTTCAAGCTCAAACTTACACCACTTTACTCCCAAAGAAAATGTACTTCAATCGGCTATCAGAATGGGCAAAAGAACTATCGGAAGAAAGCATGCCGACTATTTTTCTCTAAGTGTAGTGTCAACATTATTTGGCGGCTATTTTGGTTCACGACTAATGAGCAATATCAGAGAAGACAAAGGCTATACCTACGGCATTTATGCAGGAGTAAGTCCAAAATTACACGACAGCTCGTTTACAATTAGTAGTGAAGTTGGTGCCGATGTGGCACAAAAAGCCTTAGATGAAATTCGTTTTGAGTTGAAACGATTAAGAACAGAAAAAGTCAAAGACGAAGAGCTAAGCTTAGTGAAAAATTATATGTCGGGGACTTTTTTACGCACATTAAACGGACCTTTTGCTTTGGGCGAAGTCATAAAATCTCTTTACGAATATAATCTGCCCGAAGATTTTTACCAACACTATTTAAATCAAATTCATAAAGTTAGTACTGATGATGTAAATACTATTGCTAATAAATATTTACACGAAGACGAAATGATAGAATTGGTTGTGGGGAGAAAGTAATTACATAAAGTAGAATTCTTTGATTTTGATTGCTTTATAGTAAGGGAATTCCTACTTTTGTCCTCCGCTTTTTTGAGTACTTTAAACGGTTGAAAAAGAATTTTAGAAACACAAAAAACATCCATTATGATACGAGATAAAGAAATATTTGACCTGATTAACAAAGAAAAAGATCGCCAAATGCACGGCATTGAGCTTATCGCTTCAGAGAATTTTGTAAGTGACGAAGTAATGCAAGCTATGGGTTCTGTTTTAACCAACAAATACGCAGAAGGCTATCCCGGAAAACGTTATTACGGAGGTTGCGAAGTAGTTGATCAAACCGAACAAATTGCTATTGACAGAGCTAAAGAATTATTTGCTTGCGACTATGCGAATGTTCAGCCACACTCTGGTGCTCAAGCAAATATGGCGGTAATGTTGGCCTGTTTAAATGCTGGCGATACCTTTATGGGTCTTGATCTTTCACACGGCGGACACCTTTCGCACGGCAGTGCTGTTAATTCTTCAGGGATTTTATATAATGCCATTTCTTATGAAGTAAAAGAAGAAACCGGTGAAGTAGATTATGATATGATGGAAGCTAAAGCTTTAGAAATGAAACCGAAGCTAATTATTGCAGGTGCTTCTGCTTATTCACGAGATTGGGATTATGAACGTATGCGCGAGATTGCAGATAAAATTGGAGCTATTCTTTTTGCCGACATTTCTCATCCTTCCGGATTAATTGCTAAAGGCCTTTTGAACGATCCAATTCCACATTGTCATATTGTTACAACAACTACTCATAAAACTCTACGCGGTCCACGTGGTGGTTTAATTCTAATGGGCGAAGACTTTGAAAATCCTTGGGGAAAGAAAACACCCAAAGGAGTAACCAAAATGATGTCTGCACTATTAAATTCAGCCGTATTTCCCGGCATTCAGGGCGGTCCTTTAGAGCATATTATTGCAGCTAAAGCAGTTGCTTTTGGCGAAGCTTTAACAGACAACTATATGGAATACATCCTTCAGGTACAAAGAAATGCTAAAGCGATGGCCGATGCTTTTATGGACAAAGGATATCATGTAATTTCTGATGGTACCGATAATCATTTAATGTTAATCGACCTACGTTCAAAATTCCCCGAGATTACAGGAAAAGTAGTGGAAAACACTTTGGTAAAAGCCGATATTACCGTAAATAAAAATATGGTTCCTTTTGATAGTCGTTCTCCATTCCAAACTTCCGGTTTGCGTGTGGGAACTCCCGCTATTACTACTCGCGGATTGAAAGAAGAGCAAATGCCAATCATTGTTGATTTAATTGATGAAGTAATTTCTAATGTTGAAAACGAAGATGTTCTTGTAAGCGTGAAAAAACGTGTTAATGAATTGATGAAAGATTTCCCATTGTTTAAGTGGTAAAATAAATAATAGTCAAGGTTTGACTCAAAGTCAAGCCCTGACTTATCATAATTAATGAGGGTTTGGCTAAGTCAAACCCTCATTTATTTTTATGGCAATATTCAAGAAAATGTCTAATTTTATCCACTAATCATTAAACCAAAACCATGAAAAACCTTTTTAAACTAGTACTACTCGTTATACTTCTACAAAATACAGCTCTTGCACAAGAAGAAAGTGCTGCAAGCATTAAAAAAATCTACGATAATGCTTTAACAACTGACTTGGCTTATAATCAGCTTGGGCTTTTATGTGAAAAAGCTCCCGGCAGATTGATTGGTACACCCAATTCTTTTATTGCCGTTGATCTAATGAAGAAATATTTGGAGGATTTGGGTGCAGATACTGTCTTTTTACAGCCTTTCTCCTCTCCTGCTTGGATTTGTCATTCGGCTTCAGCAACGATGAATATCGATGGCCAAGAAATTCCTTTGAATATTGATGCATTGGGGCCATCAGGCTCAACTCCCGAAAAAGGGATTAATGCTCAAATTATTGAGGTGATGAGCTTGGATGAAGTGCGTGAATTGGGTCGAGAGAAAATCGAAGGCAAAATTGTTTTCTATAACCGACCAATGAATGCGAGCTATTTCAATACTTTTCGTGCCTATGGAGAAGCTGTAGACCAACGTTATTGGGGACCTTCTGTAGCCCAAGAGTTTGGTGCAATTGGTTCTATTACACGTTCCGTTACTGGCAATTTAACAGATTTTCCACATACGGGAAGCTGCAAAATGGAAGGCGATAAAATTCCAGCCATAGCCATCTCAACCAATGATGCGGAGAAACTAAGTACAGCTTTAAAGAGCAATCCGCATTTAAAAGTAAATATTAAACTCTATGCAGAAGATATTATTACAAACACTTACAATCTTATTGCCGATTTAAAAGGAAGCGAAAAACCTGATGAATATATTGTGGTTGGCGGTCATCTTGATGCTTGGCACAATACGCAAGGCGCTCACGATGATGGTGTTGGATGTTTACAATCTACCGAAGTATTGCGTTTGTTTAAAGAGCTAGGATTAAAAAATAAAAGAAGCATTCGTGTTATTCTGTTTATGGATGAAGAATTATACCAATCGGGAGGAAAGGCCTATGCTGATTATACCAAAAAGAATAATATCAAGAATTATTTTGCAACGGAATCGGATGCCGGCGGATTTACACCTCGTTTTTTCACCATTGATGCAAATAAAGAAATTCTAGCCAAAATTCAGGAATACCAACATCTTCTTCAGCCCTATGGTCTTGAGAAAATTATTGCTGGCGGCGGCGGCGTGGATATTGGTCCGTTAAAGGCATTTGGTGTTCCGCTCTCTGGTTATCGCTCTGATTGGCAGCGCTATTTCGATATGCATCATTGCGCTAACGATACTTTTGAACATGTCAATCAAAGAGAAATGCAATTGGGAAGTGCTGCTATGACGAGTTTGATTTATTTAATTGATCAATTTGATTTGGCTGAGTAAAATCTACTGGTTCTCTATCAGGAGATTTCTCCTTCGCTACGTTCAGTCGAAATGAGCGAATACTTTTAAATTCGAGTCACAAAAAAAGGCCAGATTTCGCTGGCCTTCTCACAAATATATAAGTTCTTTCATCTTATTCGTTTTCGCCAATAAAGCGTTCTGATTCAATGGCTGCCATACAGCCTGAACCGGCAGCAGTAATTGCCTGACGATAGATAGTATCCTGAATATCACCAGCAGCAAAAACACCGGGAATATTTGTTCTGGTACTTCCGGGAACAGTTTTAATATAACCTGCCTCATCCAATTCAATTTGACCTTTAAATAAGTCACTGTTTGGCTTATGTCCAATCGCTACAAAGAAACCGGAAATATCAATTTTCTTTTCTTCATTAGTTTTATTGTTCAATAAAATAGCACCATTCACCGATTTGTTAAAGCCCATTTTTTCACCAACAATTTCTTTAGTATTATGATTCCATAATATCTCAATCTTAGGATTATTCATTACACGATGCTGCATTGCTTTAGAAGCACGCAATTCATCACGGCGAACAATCATATATACTTTATTACACATATTTGCTAAATATGATGCCTCTTCGCAAGCGGTATCTCCACCACCAACAACAGCTACATCCAATCCTTTGTAGAAAAAACCATCGCAAGTAGCACAAGCCGAAACACCTCCGCCATTATATTCTTTCTCTGAATCCAAGCCTAACCACATTGCAGAAGCACCAGTAGCAATAATTACTGTTTCTGCGACTATCGTTTTACCATCATCGGCTTTACAAGTAAACGGACGTTGTGAAAAATCAACTTCAGTAATCTCTCCCCAACGTACATCAGCACCAAAACGTTTGGCTTGACGTTGCATATCTTCCATCATTTTCGGGCCTTCAGCACCATCAGGATAACCCGGGAAATTATCTACTTCGGTAGTAATTGTTAGCTGTCCACCAGGTTGCATTCCTTGGTACATTACTGGATGTAAATCGGCTCTTGCCGCATAAATTGCTGCTGTATAACCGGCTGGACCGGAACCAATAATAAGGCTTTTTACATTTTCAACTGCTTCACTCATTATATATATTTTTTTGTTTTTTTATCTTTAGACTTGTGCTACTCAAAAATTATTCCAGATGAAATCATCGCTATTTAGACCTAATCTTTTGTCGTTTTTTATTAAAAACCTGACAGAATGGCGAAATTAAGAAAGCATTCTCATTAAAGAAGAAATACTCAGTTCTTCCATTTTCGGTTTTGTTATGTATTTGCTACATAGATTGCACGCATAATCAGGGTGGACTTTATAAGAGGTAAATTGATAACCCATATCTTCCGATGAATAGCGCAATCTGAAATCTGTATAGAATTTTTTAAAGGAAAATGAACTAAGCGACATACTTATTCCTTTTCCAATAGCTTTCATATAACTCTCTTTCAAAGTCCAAAGCTGATAAAAATATTCGATCTGCTCTTTTTCTACTGAAAAAGCAAATAAATCGTCTAATTCCTCTTGAGTAAAAAAACGCTTAGCAACTTTTAAGCGATTTCCTTTGTTTTTTTCGATATCGATACCAACAGAACAATCAGAAAAAGCAACTACCACATAATCACCCGAATGGGAAATATTAAAATGAGCTTTTGGATGATTTTTCAAAGCTGGTTTATCGTGCTCGTTATACTCAAATTCTAATTGAAAAGGATCTATTTTTAATTCTTTTGCATAAAATTGGCGCACGATTAAATTGCCTATCAAGCTTCGCTGTTTATCGGCCGAAAACCTGAATCCCTCAATCTTAGAAAGTAGAGATTGTGGTAATTTCGGTTTTGCTTTTTGATAAAAATCTTCAAATTCAACTTTATCAATTAAACGGTATGAAAACACTTGAAGCATAAGCAAATTTAATTATTTCGTTTAAGTAAAATAAAATTTCTCGCTAAGACGCAGAGACGCAAAGAATATAGTTTCTCATATAAATTTAGAAAATCTTTGGAAAACGCACTGGATTTACCTCGTGCATAATATTGTAAACCGCTTCAAAAACATCTTCGGCATTGGGATTAGAAAAATAATCGCCATCGGTACTGTAAGCCGCCCGATGATCTTTTGCCGTTAATGTTTTAGGCTCAGCATCCAAAGAGAAATAGCCTTTTTGTTCTTCCAAAACCTTTTGCATCATAAAAGCCGTTGCTCCACCGGGAACATCCTCATCAAAGAAAAGTACTTTATTGGTTTTATTTAAAGATCGGCCAATAATGCCAGAAGTATCAAAAGGCAATAAAGTCTGAACGTCTATCAATTCCACATCAATACCGTATTCGGTAAGTTGTTCCACGGCATCTTCTGCAATACGCACACAAGAGCCGTAAGTCACTAAACTAATATCTTTTCCTTCTTTTAGAATTTCCGGTTTTCCTAAAGGAACTCGAAACTCACCAAGATTGTCGGGCATTTGTTCTTTCAATCGGTAAGCATTTAAAGGTTCTATAACCAAGGCCGGCTCATCCGAAGCCAATAAAGTATTGTAAAAACCTGCGGCTTGCGTCATATCTCTTGGCACACAAACGTGCATTCCACGAATAGAATTGATAACCATACTCAAAGGGGAACCCGAATGCCAAATGCCTTCCAGACGATGACCGCGCGTACTGATAATTATTGGGGCTTTCTGCCCTCCTTTTGTGCGATAAAGCAAAGTAGCAATATCGTCGCTCATAACCTGTAAACCATAGAGCAAATAATCGAAATACTGAATCTCAGCTACTGGTCGAAAACCACGAATGGCCAATCCTAAACCTTGTCCAATAATAGTTGCTTCACGAATTCCCGTATCAAAAATTCGATTTTCACCATATTTATCTTGTAGTCCCTCATAAGTTTGATTAACGCCACCAATCTTTCCAACATCCTCTCCAAAACCAACAACCAAAGGATTATTCTTATAGATATGATCCCAATTATCACGCAAGATTTCACGACCGGGGACCCATTTAGAATCTTTGGAATATAGCGCTGGAACTTCTTGAATTAAAGTCGCAGCTTCATTGGTTTGACTGTATAAAAAAGAATTATAACGATAAGCATTCTCAGCCATTTGCTTTTCCAGCCAAA
>JAGGWH010000089.1 GCA_021157585.1 Bacteroidales bacterium
ATTTTTTAATAAGCACCTCCGAAGTTAAGAATAATAATGTAATAAACCAAGACGTATGATATAAGTTAAAATTTTGTCAATCATTAATTTATATCTATATATTTATAGTTTAAATAAGCAATTAACCATGCTAAATTACTTTCTGCACCTTGGTTTAAATTAATATTGTCTTTAAACAATCCATCTGCGCAAGCTTCTGTTTGTCTGTCATATAAAGAGGTAAACAAATCGTTATTTCCTAAAAACCAAGTGAATGATTTTCTTAGTTTATCTTTATAAATATTCTTATTTGTTAATTTGTAAAGATACTGATATATTAAAGTAAATGCCATTGCATCAATAGGTTGCTGGCAAAATAATGATTTAGGCTCTCCTTTTTCTAACCATTTTTCATTTCCTATTAATGATAGATGATTGTCTTTATAACTTACAGCTTCTAAAAAAGTGAGGCTATCCATAGCTGTTTTGAAATATTCTGAAATTTTGAAATACGATGCTCCGTAAAACATAGATAAAGGTAAAATGGCATTGTCGTAAGCAATTTTATCATCATACCATTTCCAGCTGTTATCAGAATATAGTTTATATGAATCATAAAGCTTTGATAAGAGTTTTTGGAGTATTGCTTCTGTAGTTTTATCGTTTTTATGCTCTTCAAGAAAATATACTATCCCGATAATTGAGTTTGCAATTCCTCTTAAATCTTTTAAGGATGCGAAAGCAGGCAAGGCTTTTAAAAACATTCTCAAAGCAAATTCTTTTTGACTTAATAGAGGTGCATATTTAATAGTATATCCTAAAGCCCAAATTGCTCTTCCAAATGTATCTTCAGATTTGTTATTTTGAAGGTGTTGCCTCGAATAGCTTAGCATATTTATAAAAGTGCCGCTTTCTATTTGCATATAATTAAGAAAGCTCAAAAATTTTGTAATTAAAAGCTCATTATCTTTTGAATGTGAGATTAGATTTAGCTTTATTGCTAAAATCAATGCTCGAGCATTATCATCGGTGCAATATCCATGTTTAAAATCCGGAATATTGTAAGTTGAATGCTGCAATAATCCTGTTGAATCTATTAAAGAGTTAATGTGATTTAGAGAAAATTCAGGGATACTACTTAAAAAAATTTCTTCTGTATTAGACTTATTTATTGTGTTTTTGGTAAGAATATTCCGAATAATTTTATGTGTCTTAGTCCCAATTGTGGGCCACGAAAATGTTTGTCCGTACTTAAAAGCAGACTGTTGTATAGAATGTAATTTATCTGTATTAGATAATAAATCCATTAGCTCTGATTCTAAGTCGGCATAACAATTGAAATCAAATAATATACCCCGCTCATTAGCTAATAACTCAATAGCATGCCAATATGGGGTTGAAATAACTGCTGAGCCGGAACTTACTGCATAAGAAAGTGTTCCGCTTGTAATTTGAGCTTCGTTTAAGTAAGGAGTGATATAAATGTCGCAGGCTTGCAGATAGTTTTTTAACTCAGTTTCACTTACATACTTATCTAAAAAAAATATATTTTTACTTACTCCTAACTCTTTAGATAGCTTAATAAGAGATTCTCTATAAGCTTCTCCTTCGTTTTCAACAATATGAGGATGTGTTTTTCCAAGTATTATGTAGCGTACTTCAGGATAAGCTTTGCAGACTTT
This sequence comes from Bacteroidales bacterium, assembly GCA_021157585.1. Classification (NCBI taxonomy): domain Bacteria; kingdom Pseudomonadati; phylum Bacteroidota; class Bacteroidia; order Bacteroidales; species Bacteroidales bacterium. Next base: position 1,662 of record JAGGWH010000089.1, read on the forward strand.
TGGTAAGGCCTTAATGGCTATTTCTATTCCTTTTGACTGTCCAATTAAGCCAAATGTCATTAAAATTGTGTAATCCTGCCAGCCTAAATCTTCTTTGGCTGTTTTTGTATCCGAGCTTTTAAAAACCGGAACTCCATGTGGAATAACCGATATTTTTTTATCTGAGATATGGTGATCTATAATTAATATTTCTCTAGCAAACTCACTCATTACAACTAATTGTGTAGAAAATAATACCATATTTTCTAAAATGCGTTTCTGATGAAAGTTTAGCTCTTTCAGAACAGAATGTAGGGTAATAAAAATGGGGGTTTTAATCTGTGAAAGAAAAATATTAACAAACAAACCGCTATGTCCTCCAAAAATCCCAAATTCGTGTTGGATATAGCAATAATCATAATTGCCCTCATTAATTATATTCACTATTTCAAAATAATCTTCTGTGTGATTTTGACGTATGCTTTGCTTTACAATTTTAGGATAGTCGTAACTGTCTTTATTATCATCCATTGCAAAAACATCAATTTGAATTTTTGATGAGATTGAATTCTTTTTGTCAGCCAACAATGCTTCAACAAAGTTTTGAGTAAAGGTGGCTATTCCGCATCTTCTGGGAGGGTAATTCCCAATTATAGCAATTTTCATTTTTTTGATAATTTATTTTTGTCCCTTTTAAAGTCCAGAGACACAGTGCTATCAAATATAAAGCAGCTCTTCTTACAAAGATAATTTAAGTAAGCTAAGATGTCAAAATAAAATTTAAATATTAATAAGATTAGTTATATATCTTAATTTAAGGGGAGTTTGTTTGTGTTAAAGTCTAATAAATTCTTTTAATCCGGAATAATTGATATAAAGTTCCGCTCCTTTTTAAATCCGTTTTTTGTAAGTTGGCGGTACACAAGGCGTAAACTAAATTGATGAATATCGTCAGAATTCATTTTATGTTATTTATTGATGCAAAAGTATTATTTTTGTTAAAGTGATTTTGAAAAAAGCTTAATAAGAGGCTTTATTATTTGTTAATAAAGTTTTATTTTTTAGAATGATTTTATATTGTTATTTCAATAACAATTTTATTCTGTAGCTGCTTTTTTCGACTACATTTGCATTAAGATAAATTTGATAACTATAATGAATAATGATATAAATAAAACTCGTCTTTTTGAAGAGTTCCCCTCTACTTCTACAGAAGCATGGAAAGATAAGCTGAAGAAGGATTTGAAAGGTGCTGATTATGAAAAATCTTTATTCACAAGAACACGTGAAGGTTTTCAGCTCCGCCCTTTTTATCGTAAAGAGGATTTGGATAACACGCAGTTGGCAGATATTTACCCGGGAAATTTTCCTTTTTTACGTGGGCATAAAACCGATAATTCGTGGTTAATCCGTCAAGATATTTTAGTCGATAATATTGCCAATGCAAATAAAAAAGCCCTTGAATTAACAACTAAAGGTGTACAATCTATCGGGTTTTTGTTTTCCGATCAATTTCAACCTTCGGTTAAGGATATTGAACTTTTAATGGAGAATATCCATTCGGAGGAGCTTGAAGTAAATTTTATGTGTGGTTCTGCTTCACATAAAGTTCTTGCTATTTATGAGGAGCTGGTTCATAAATACAAAAGAAACCCCGAAAAAATACAAGGCTCAGTTGATTTTGATCCTTTTATGGCTTATACGTTCAGAGGTAGGCTTTGCCAGACCGAAGAATATGCTTTCACCCATTCCAAGCAATTAATTCACGCAGTAAAATCCTTGCCTAATTTTAGGGCGCTTGCCGTTAACGGTCATAATTTGCGGAATGCTGGAGCTAATGTTGTTCAAGAACTTGCTTTTTCGATAGCGCAAGGATCTGAATATATCGATCGTCTGACGGATTTAGGTTTGTCGGTTGATAAAATTGCAACTCATATCAAATTTAATTTTGGTATAGGATCTAATTATTTTATGGAAATAGCTAAGCTTCGTGCAGCTCGATACTTATGGTCGAAAATTGTTACATCTTTTGGCTGTGAAGAGGATAGTTCGGCTCAAATGCATATTCATTCTGTTCCTAGTTCGTGGAATAAAAGCGTTTACGATTCTCAGGTAAATATTCTTCGCACAACTACCGAAGGTATGTCAGCTATATTAGGAGGAACAGATAGCTTGAGTCTTACGGCTTATAATATGATATATCAGTTACCTTCTGATTTTTCAGAGAGAATTGCCAGAAATCAACAATTAGTAATTAAGGAAGAAAGCTTTTTGGATAAAGTTGCTGATCCTGCAGCAGGGTCTTATTATATTGAAAATTTAACTAATTCTTTGGTTGAGGAGGCGTGGAAACTATTTTTGGAGATTGATAAATTAGGTGGTTTTATAGCAGCACTAAAAAAAGGTTTTATTCAGGATATTGTTGAAGCTACGGCTGAAAAAAGTACTGAGGCAATGGCCACAAGACGCGAAATAGTTCTTGGAAGTAACCAGTATCCTAATTTTGATGAAAGTATTGACAAAATGCTTAACCCTGATGTTTTTGAGCCTTTAGATATGAGAGCTCCGAATGCTGAAATTAGAACTTTAAAACAATCTAGGTTAAGCATGAATATTGAGTATATTAGACAGAAAACAGACCTCTTTTCTCAGAAAAATCAACGTCCAAAAGTGTTTATGCTTCCTCTGGGAAATAAATCTATTCGTAAAGCTCGAGCTCAATTTGCTTGTAATTATTTTGCTTGCGGCGGCTTTGAAGTAGAAGATAATAATGGGTTTGAAAATGTTGAAGAGGGAATAAATGCCGCTATTGAATCTAAGGCGGATATCATTGTTATTTGTTCAAGCGATAATGAATATCCTGCCTTTGCCGAAGCTGTTTTCGATAAATTACAATATCATGCTATCTTAGTCATTGCCGGTTATCCAAAGACTTTAATCGATGAAATTAAGAGTGTTGGGCTTAATCATTTTATTCATGCCAAATCGAATATAGTAGAAGATCTAAGAAAGTATCAGTTTGAATTGGGTGTTGAATAGCTAAATTTTTGTCAGATGAAACCAGATTTTAAAAAAATAAATATAAAGTCAGTAAAGCAAATTAAGAATGTAAATAATGCTTTACTTGATGATGTTTGGAAAACGGCAGAAGGAATTGATGTTAAATCGGTTTATACTTCCAATGATTTAAAAGAGATAGAGCATTTAGATTATGCTGCCGGAATTCCTCCGTTTTTGCGTGGACCTTATTCCGGAATGTATGTTACTCGTCCTTGGACAATTCGTCAATATGCAGGATTTTCAACGGCTGAAGAATCCAACGCTTTTTACCGTCGAAATTTAGCTGCAGGTCAAAAGGGTTTGTCTATTGCTTTCGATTTAGCAACGCACAGAGGCTACGATTCCAATCACGATCGTGTTGAAGGTGATGTTGGAAAAGCCGGAGTGGCAGTAGATTCTATACTTGATATGGAAATACTTTTTGATCAAATTCCTTTAGATAAAATGTCAGTTTCTATGACAATGAATGGTGCTGTTTTACCCATTTTGGCATTTTATATTGTTGCAGGATTAGAGCAAGGTGTTAAACTTGAAGAGTTGACAGGAACAATTCAAAATGATATTTTGAAGGAGTTTATGGTGCGTAATACATACATTTATCCTCCGCTTCCAAGTATGAAAATTATAGCAGATATTTTTGAGTATTCATCTAAATATATGCCCAAATTTAACTCTATTTCTATTTCGGGTTATCATATGCAAGAAGCGGGTGCTACCGCAGATATTGAATTGGCTTATACACTTGCCGATGGACTGGAATATTTGAGAGCAGGTATAAATACCGGAATGGACATTGACTCTTTTGCACCTCGCTTATCGTTTTTCTGGGGTGTTGGAATGAATCATTTTATGGAAATTGCCAAAATGCGTGCAGGACGTATGCTTTGGGCTAAAATTGTTAAACGTTTTAATCCTAAGAATCCAAAATCAATGGCTTTGCGTACTCACTCTCAAACATCGGGTTGGAGTTTAACAGAGCAAGACCCTTATAATAATATAAGCCGAACTGCTATTGAAGCTTTAGCTGCGGTATTAGGACATACGCAATCATTGCATACCAATGCTTTGGACGAAGCTATTGCGCTCCCAACAGATTCTTCGGCACGAATTGCCCGAAATACACAAATCTATCTTCAAGAAGAAACGCATATTACAGAAACTGTCGATCCTTGGGCAGGTTCGTATTATGTTGAGAGTTTAACAAAAGAAATTGCAGAAAAAGCTTGGGCTTTAATTGAAGAGGTTGAAGAACTTGGCGGAATGGCTAAAGCTATAGAAACGGGTATTCCTAAAATGCGTATTGAAGAAGCATCTGCCAGAAAGCAAGCTAGAATAGATTCAAATAAAGATACTATTGTTGGTGTTAATAAATATCGACTCGAAAAAGAAGATTCGCTGGAGACTCTTGAAGTGGATAATACTGCTGTTCGCGATGCGCAAATAAAAAGATTAGCTAAATTGCGAGCTGAAAGAGATGCAGACGCGGTTGAGAAATCTTTAGAAGCATTAACTAAAGCTGCCAAAACAGGTAAAGGAAATTTATTGGAACTGGCTGTTGATGCAGCAAAAAAACGAGCTAGTTTAGGCGAAATTTCCTTTGCGCTTGAAAAAGAATTTGGTCGATATAATGCAACTATACGTTCTGTTTCCGGAGTGTATTCAAGTGAAAATAAAGACAATAAAATGTATGCAGAAGCAGTTACTTTAGCTAATAAATTTGCGGAGAAAGAAGGTCGTAGACCTCGCATTATGATTGCAAAAATGGGTCAGGATGGTCACGATAGAGGAGCAAAAGTTGTGGCTACCGGTTATGCCGATATTGGATTTGATGTGGATATTGGTCCGCTTTTTCAAACTCCTGCCGAAGCTGCACGCCAAGCTATTGAAAACGATGTGCATATTTTGGGAGTTTCCAGCCTGGCTGCCGGACATAAAACTTTAGTTCCTAAAGTGATAGAAGAGCTTAAGAAACAAGGACGAGAAGATATTATGGTAATTGTTGGAGGCGTTATTCCATCACAAGATTATCAGTTTCTTTACGATGCCGGTGCTGTAGCAATATTTGGTCCGGGGACTGTTGTTTCTGATGCTGCAATTAAGCTGTTAAAGCTTTTATTAGGCGAAGAATAAGTAATTTTATTTAGAAGTTATTAATGTTAAGCCGTTGAAAAACGGCTTTTTTTTATGTTCAAAAGGCTTAAAATCGCATTATATTTAGGGTATATCAAATTCGTTCTTAATCTTCTAAAATCCTCCTTATGGCTAAAGTGAAAAAAATATTTGTGCTCGATACTTCTGTTATTCTCTACAATCATAGTTCTATTCATAGTTTTGACGATAACGATGTAGCAATTCCTATTACTGTTTTGGAAGAGCTTGATAATTTTAAAAAAGGTAACGATTCTAAAAATTTTGAAGCAAGAGAGTTTATTCGTATTATGGATTCTCTTTCAGAAAAAGGAACCTTACAAAAGTGGCAGAAGTTGGATGGCCCGGAGAGAGGGAAGTTTAAAGTAGTAATTGATGCTCAGGTTGATTCAGCAAGGGATGCTGAAAAAGTATTTGGAGTTGCCAAGGCAGATCATCGTATATTAAATGTTGCGATTTCTTTACAGCAGGAATTTCCAAAACGACCTGTAATTATGGTCACCAAAGATATTAACCTTCGCATAAAAGCAAAAGCATTGGGAATTGCTGCCGAAGATTTTCAAACAGGAAAAATTAAGAATGTTGATAATCTGTATACTGGAACAGCAGTACTCGAAAATGTTTCGTCAGAAGTAATTGATAGAATGTATAATGATGGGTATTGTTTATATTCTGACTTGGAAATAGAAAAGCCTGTTCCTCATCAATATTTTATCTTAAAAAGCGGAAGGAATTCAATTTTAGCTTATTATAATCCTATTGAAGATCAGATAGAACATATTCATAAACAGCCTGTTCATCGTATAATTCCTCGTAATGCCGAGCAGGTTTTTGCGGCACACGCCTTACTGAATCCCGAAGTAAAATTGGTTACCATCTCGGGAGTGGCAGGTACAGGAAAAACGCTTTTGGCTTTAGCTGCTGCTTTAGATCAAAGAAGACAGTTTAAACAGGTTTTTTTAGCTCGCCCAATAGTTCCTTTAAGTAATAAAGATATTGGCTTTTTGCCGGGTGATGCAAATGAAAAAGTTCGTCCTTATATGGAACCTTTATTCGATAATTTAAAATTTATTAAAAGTCAGTTTGGCGATAGAGATAAGGAATTTCAAAATATTAATGCTGCTATTGAAAACGAAAAATTAGTTATTTCTCCTTTAGCTTATATTCGAGGAAGGAGTTTATCTAATATCTTTTTTATAGTAGATGAGGCTCAAAACCTCACTCCACACGAAGTTAAAACAATAATTACCAGAGCAGGTGAAGGAACTAAGATTGTTTTTACAGGCGATATTTTTCAGATAGATACTCCTTATCTCGATTCTCAATCAAATGGTTTGTCTTACTTAATTCATAAAATTCATTCTCATTCTATTTATGCACATATCCGATTAGAGAAAGGGGAGAGAAGTGAACTTGCTAATTTGGCAAATGATTTATTATAAATCTATGGTGCTTTTTATTTGAGGAAATCCTGTTATTTGCCTTTCTGATGCACTTGTTTTTTAATCTCTAATTTTTTCTTTTTAAGCAATGGTTATAAATGCTTTTATATCTTTGCATCTATGGAAGAAATGATTTTAATCCTCGATTTCGGCTCGCAATATACGCAGCTTATTGCTCGTAGAGTTAGGGAGTTGAATGTATATTGTGAAATTCATCCTTACAATAAAATTCCCCAAATTGATAAACATATTAAAGGTGTAATATTGTCGGGTAGTCCATATAGCGTACGCGATAAAGAGGCTCCAAAACCTGCCTTGGATAGTATTAGAAAACGGTTTCCTCTTTTAGGTGTTTGTTATGGAGCACAATATTTGGCTCAGCACGATGGCGGCGAAGTATTACCTTCTGAAATTCGTGAATATGGTAGGGCAAATCTTTCTTTTACCAAAAATGAAGACAGACTTTTAAAGGGAGTTAAATTGGGAAGTCAGGTTTGGATGTCTCATGGTGATACCATCCTTAAAACACCGGAAAGTTTTGAAATTATTGCTAGTACAAAAGATGTTGCTGTCGGAGGATTTAAGATAAAAGGTGAAGAAACTTATGGTATCCAATTTCATCCGGAAGTGTATCATTCTACTGAAGGGACTAAGCTTTTAAAGAACTTTTTGGTTGAAATATGTGGTGTTTCTCAAATGTGGACTCCAAATTCTTTTGTTGATGAAACGGTTGCTGAACTTAAAGCACAATTGGGAAATGATAAAGTTATCCTTGGTTTATCCGGAGGCGTTGATTCTTCTGTTGCTGCTATGCTTTTACATCAGGCCATAGGCCGAAATTTACATTGTATTTTTGTAGATAATGGTCTATTGCGTAAAAACGAATTTCATGATGTTTTGGATTCTTATGCTGATATGGGTTTGAATGTTAAAGGTGTTAATGCTTCAGAAAAATTTTATGCTGCTCTAGCAGGGATTACTGATCCTGAAGCAAAGCGTAAAGCCATTGGCAAAACCTTTGTCGATGTGTTTGATGAAGAATCAAAAAAAATTGATAACGCTCTTTGGTTAGCACAAGGAACTATTTATCCCGATATTATTGAATCGGTATCGGTAAAAGGACCTTCGGCTACTATTAAGTCGCATCATAATGTTGGTGGCTTGCCCGATTATATGAAACTTAAAGTTGTGGAACCATTAAAATCTTTGTTTAAAGATGAGGTTAGGAGAGTGGGGAAGGCTCTTAATATGAAAAAGGAATTATTGGGTCGTCATCCATTTCCGGGCCCCGGTTTAGGTATTCGTATTTTAGGTGATGTTACTGCCGAAAAAGTTCATATTCTGCAAGAAGTTGATAATATCTTTATTCAGGGTTTAAAAGATCATGATTTATATGATAAAGTATGGCAAGCTGGGGCTATGCTAACTCCTATTCAGTCGGTTGGTGTTATGGGTGATGAGCGTACTTATGAGAACGTTGTTGCACTCAGAGCTGTTGGTTCTACCGATGGTATGACTGCTGATTGGTCGCATTTGCCATATGAATTTTTAGCTGAAATTTCCAATGCTATTATTAACCGTGTAAAGGGTGTTAACCGCGTTGTTTACGATATTAGCTCTAAACCACCGGCAACTATTGAATGGGAATAATTCAGTCAATTTTTAAATAGTGTTTTAGCTTTAGCAGGAATTGTTTCTCTTCTTCGTTAACACCTTTATGAGAAAAGGCGACTTTTGTCGCTAACTGATAGCAAATAAGATTGATGTCTAAATTAAATCTGCTCTTATTATTTTCGTGAAACTTAATGAAGTAATTATATGCTTGTTCTTCAGTAATTTGATTTTTGTATAAACGTTTGAACTCATCTATTGCTAAATGATTGTTTAGAGATTGGAACTCTTTAGGGATTTCAGGGAATATTTTTGGAATATCGGAGTTTATAATGTCCAATATCTCTTGTACTTCTAACAAATGAACCTCTTTATCGCTTTTTGAAACACTATACAATAGGTGAATCAGTGCCGAGAAGAACTCTTGATAATTCATATTTATTTTTTTATGCAATTTATGAATTAAACTAATCGCATTTTAATTGTGTTAAAAATTGTCTTATATAAGCTGGTCTTTGAAATAATTACCTAGCGTTTAAATAATAAAAGTTAGCGTTCGTACATTTTTCTCGGACACTTGTTCATTTGTATTAAATTTTTAGCATTCAAGAGTTAAATTGTGAGATATTTATATTGAAGTTGTTTGAAGCTAGAATGAAAATCTACGAGTAACATCTTGATTTCATTGAACTTCAGCTAATTTTTATTCTGTAGTTTTGACTATGTAAGAAAAATAGAACTTCGCCACTAAAACTAATATGACCCTCTCTAAATCCCCCTTTAACATTAGGTAGCTTCATTATGCAATCCTTTAAAAATCAGATAAAAACATTTTTTAATTTTAATAAGCGACAAGAACGTGGTGCGTTTGTTTTAATTGTTCTTATTATCATTGCTTTTGTTATTGATTTGTTTTTGCCTGTTCTTTTTCAAGAAGAGGTTTACGATTATTCCTCAACACTCAAAGAAATTGAAGAATGGAAAGCAAGTGCAATTGAAATTGTTGATGAAAAACCGTCTCCGCATAAAACAACGAGAATTAAGGAGAGCCCAGTTAAGAAAATAAAGTTAAATCCAATTCCTTTTAATCCCAATAATCTGCCTGAAGAAAAGTGGTTGGAAATGGGAATGCCCGACAAAGTGGTTAAGACAATTTTGAAATATGAAGCCAAAGGAGGAAGCTTTAAAAAAAAGGAGGATCTCCAGAAAATTTATGGACTTACTCCTAAAATATATCTACAGTTGAAAGATTATATACTTATTCCGAGTCCGGAATTTCCTAAAGAAAAACATAGGGATTCAATATTCTCAAAAAGTGATAAAATAAAAACATTTATTCGTTTAGATATTAATCGTGCCGATTCTGTTGCGTTTTTAGAAGTGCCGGGTATAGGTCCTTTTTATGCCGGTCAGATTGTAAAGTATAGAAATAGATTAGGGGGTTATGTCTCTATAAAACAATTGACGGAGCTTTATAAAATTGATAGTATTCGTTTAAATACTTGGCTCCCTTATTTAACATTTAAAGATACTTTAATAATTCCAATTGATATAAATACAGCCGATTTTAAAACGGTTTTAAAGCATCCTTATATTGATTATGAAACGACAAAGAAGATATTTAATCTCAGAAATAAATTGGGTCGTTATGCCGGAATATATCAGCTTAAAAAAGATTCTATTTTATCTGACAGCTTGTTTCAAAAGTTAAAGCCCTATTTAAAAGTTAATTAAAAATGTGGAGTATCCCTATTTCTGATTCTCAGAATAGTATATTGCATTTCTATGCATATCGATAGGGAAGTTATAAATTTTCTACTTACAGTTTCTTTTTGGTAATAATAATATTGCTTTTGAAAGAGGCTGTCCGTTTCGTTTGTATTTTTTAATAATTTTGTGAAAAATTCAAAATCATGATTAAATCATTTGCCAGTGATAATTGGGCAGGAGCCTGCCCCGAAGTAATGCAAGCCATTATTAATGCTAATCAAGGACACTCACCAGCCTATGGTGATGATCCACATACCGCAGAAGCAAAAGCAGAATTTAAAAAAGTTTTTGGTGAGCAAAGCGAAACATTTTTTGTGTATAACGGAACGGCGGCTAATATTATCTCTTTGGCAAGTAACAGTCAATCTTTTAATTCTATAATTTGTTCTGAGCATGCACATATAAATGTGGATGAATGTGGTGCAGCCGAGAAATTTGCAGGAATAAAATTGCTTGATTTACCTAATGTTGACGGTAAATTAACTCCCGAGATAATTTTACCGCATGTTAAAGCCGAACGTTACCCGCATCAGTCGGTTCCCGGAATTATCTCAATAACACAAGCAACCGAATTAGGAACACTTTATTCGGTTCATGAAATAAAAGCTTTGGCTGATTTATCACATAAATACAATCTTCTTTTGCATATTGATGGTGCCAGAATTACAAATGCAGCCGTTGCTTTAAATTGTACTATGAAAGAAATGATTACCGATACGGGTGTAGATATTCTCTCTTTTGGAGGAACAAAAAATGGTTTGATGTTTGGTGAGGCAGTAGTTTTTCTTAAACCTGAGCTCACTAGATATTTTGAATTATTCCGTAAACAAGGTATGCAGCTTGCTTCAAAAATGCGTTTTATTTCGGCTCAATTTACAGCTCTTTTAAGAAATGATGTCTGGAAAAAAAATGCCGCTAATGCAAATGCTATGGCGCAATATTTAGGCTTAAAATTGGCTGCGATTCCCGAAATAAAAATTAGTCAGAAAATTGAAACGAATGGTATTTGGGCAGTTATTCCAAAAGCTTTCGCAACGAAAATGCAAGAAGCTCAATTTTTCTATCCTTGGGATGAATCTAAGGACGAATACCGGATAATGACAGCTTTTGACACCACAAAAGAAGAGATTGATATTTTTATTAAATCTATATTATCTTAAGCCATCGACTTGAAATAATCCTTTAATACTTTAGCATTTAGCTCATTAGGGGTGAAAATTTCTAATAGTTTTGCTTTTTTGCCTTGATTAAAAAAGGATATTAAAGCGGTTTTTAAACTTTCTAACGAATCGGCACTTAAATATTCAATATTTGCTTCTTTGGCTAAAGATTTAGCCTTTCGATGATGTTTTGTTTCAAAAAACATCTCTAACTCCGGAAGCTTACTCGGTCCTTCAATAAAACGGAAAATTCCACCTCCATTATTATTTATAACAATAATTCGTAATTGTGGAGAAACGTATTTATTCCAAAGCGCATTGCTATCATAAAAGAAACTCAAATCGCCACTGATTATAGTTGTTATTTTATTGCTCATCCAAGCAGATCCGACAGCAGTAGATATACTTCCGTCTATCCCGCTGGTTCCTCTATTAGAATTAATATGTAATCTATGGTTTATATCAAATAATTGAGAATACCTTACCGCTGTACTATTGGCAAAATGAACAGTAGTTTCAGAAGGTAAATGTTTTAAGAGCTGATTGAAAACGGTAAAATCAGAATAGGGAGCTGTTTGAAGAAACTCTTTATGTTTTTGTTTCGACTTCTCTTTTTGTCTAAGCCAATTTGATTTGTAATCTGAAGAAATATCCCGACTCAATGTGCTTATCTTTTCAAAGAAATCTTTGGGAAGTATTGGTATTACCCGATTTAAATGAAAATAAGTGTCTAAATTTTCGTTTGTCTCATCAATATGCCAATGTTGGTACGGCTTCTCTGTTCGTAGGAATGCTTTTATCCTTTTTGAAACAATATTGCTGTTTATCGTAATCAATAAGTCAGGAAGAAAGTTCTCAAGTTTTTCGGGAGTGATAGTTGCCAGTGTTTTATCTATACAATTGATAAAATTTGGCGAGTAAATATTAGATGTAGTTTCACTTAAAACGATTACAGACGAATCTTTACTTATTTCGCTTAAAATAGTTTCAAACTCTTTATTTGGTTTTTGCTGACCAACAATTATCATTTTTTTTGAGCTTGAATTCCAGATATTTGCTAACTCTTTAAATTTACTATCCAAAATATTAACCTTTTTATCGGCTTTTTCTAAAGCAATTATTTGTGGGTTTTCTTTGGCTTTTTGTCCGTATATCGGCTCTGCAAAAGGAATGTTGATATGTGCCGGTCCTTTAGCGGGATATTGGGTAGCTGCTATAGCTTCCAAAGCAAGTGTTTGATAATTTGCTAATTCACTTTCAGTTTTAGGATTCTCCAAAAGCTGAACACTTTTTTTTATATAATTTGCATAAATATTTTGCTGACGAATAGTTTGTCCATCACCTCTGTCAATCAGGTTCTCAGGTCTATCCGACGAAATAACGAGGAGTGGTATTTTTTGATAATAGGCTTCGGCAAGAGCCGGAGCATAATTTAATAAGGCACTCCCCGAAGTACAACTTAAAACAACTGTTTCTCCGGTTTTTTGTGCAATTCCCAAGGCGAAAAAAGCTGCACTACGCTCATCAACAATGCTATAACAATTAAATTCTTTATAGCGAGGAAAAGTGATAATTAAAGGGGCGTTTCTACTCCCGGGTGAAAAAACTATGTGTTTAACATTATTGGCAATGAGTAGTAAGCTGAGGTGTTCGAGTCCTTTTTTATCCGAAATCATTCCGCAAAGTTCGTGTTTTTTTCCATTTGTTGGTGCTGTTTGTTTTAATTTTGCATGTCTTTGAAAAAAGAAAGGCGTATTTTAAGTAAAAGACGAATAAACCTTTTTTTAAAAGGTTTTCTAAAAAAGATTTTCGACCTTTGTAGACAGAAAATAAAAAGGCTATGCCCAAAAAAGACATCCTATTTTTTTTAGCATTATTATTGTTTTTCCTGCCTTTTTTTGTCTCTAATGATATTTATCGTTTTTATATTGAGTTTAATAGCGAACATGGAATGATAATGGCTTTTGTGAAATTTGCCATATTAGCGACTTTGGGAGAAGTTATTGGTTTGCGAATTAGAAAAAGAGTGTATTATGAAAATGGTTTTGGGGTTTTGCCCCGAGCATTAGTATGGGGTTTTTTAGGACTTACAATTAAAATGGCTTTTGTGATTTTTGCTGTAGGAACACCAGCATTTCTTGCTTATTTGGGTATTGATAAGGCTCCGCAGATTATGCAAGAGAATATTAGTTGGGCAAAAGTAGGAGTGGCTTTTTCTATCAGTCTGACAATGAATTTAATATTTGCTCCCATTATGATGACGATGCATAAAATTACCGATACGCACATTATTCAAAATAATGGTAGTTTGATAGGTTTTCTAAAACCAATAAAATTACGATATATATTCGTTAATTTGAATTGGGATTTGATGTGGAATTTCGTGTTCAAAAAAACAATTCCGTTTTTTTGGATACCGGCACATACAATTACCTTTTTGTTGCCAACAGATTTTCAAGTTTTGTTTGCTGCAATTTTAGGAATAGCATTAGGCGTAATTTTAGCTGTTGCCGAATTATTTAATGAAAAAAATACTTAGAAATAAAAATATTTTATAGCTATGATAAATACACCAATTGACTCAAATATTGTAAGTAAAAAAATTACTGATAGCGGTATAAAAGAAGTTGGAAAAGCTTCGATACGCGAAATTAAGAAGCTTGTTGATGAGATCGAATCTGCCACAGGCGAAAAGTTTGTTCGTATGGAAATGGGAGTTCCTGGGTTACCTCCAAATAAGTATGGAGTAGAAGCGCAAATAGATGCGCTAAGAAATGGGGTGGCTGCTATTTATCCTGATATTCAAGGTATTCCGCAATTAAAGACGGAAATAGCTCTTTTTGTAAAGAACTTTTTAGATATAAATGTAAAGCCTGAAGGATGCTTGCCAACCGTTGGCTCTATGCAGGGTAGCTTTGCTTCCTTTTTAGCTCTGTCGCGTATATACAAAGAACGGAATACAACTTTATTTATCGATCCGGGTTTTCCCGTTCATAAAATGCAACATAAAGTTCTTAATCTGAATTTTGAAACTTTCGATGTATATAATTATCGAGGCGATGCATTACGAGAAAAGCTGGAAAGTTATTTTTCACAGGGGCATATTCATTCCGTAATTTATTCCAATCCAAATAACCCGTCGTGGATATGTTTTACAGAAAAAGAATTGAAAATAATAGGCGATTTAGCTAATAAATACGATATAGTTGTGATGGAAGATCTGGCCTATTTTGCAATGGATTTCCGCAAGGATTATTCGCAAGTCGGACAAGCCCCGTATCAGCCTAGTGTTGCCAAATATACCGATAATTATATTCTATTTATTTCTTCATCTAAAGCATTTAGTTATGCCGGAGAGCGAATAGGAATGATGGTAATTAGTGATGTTTTGTTTGAGCGAAAATTTGAGAATCTAAAGAATTATTATGTCAATGATTTATTTGGCTATTCTATGGTTTTCGGAACAATTTACCCCTTAAGTTCGGGTACTTCTCACTCTGCACAATATGGTTTGATGGGTGTTTTGAAAGCGGCTAACGAAGGCAAATTTAATTTTGTGGAAGAGGTAAAAATATACGGTAAAAAAGCTAATGTAATGAAGCGTTTATTTACCGATAATGGTTTTAATATTGTTTATGATAAGGATGAGGATAATCCCATTGCCGATGGTTTTTATTTTACTTTTTCCTATCCCGGAATGGATGGTGCAGAATTATTGAATAAGCTCGTTTATTATGGTATTAGTGCCATTTCTTTAGCTATTACCGGAAGTGAAAGATATGAAGGAATCAGGGCTTGTACTTCATTGATTAAAGAAAGTCAGTTTGGCGATTTGGAATATCGATTGAAAGCTTTTAATAAGGATCATAAATAATATTTTACTTCCTTTTAATAGCAATTTTTAATCGTTCTAAACAGAAGTTAATAAATTAAAAATCAATATAATACAACTTATTAATAGTAAATAATTACGATATGCAAAAGTGTGCTTATCCGAATTCATCTGAAAACAAATTATTTGCTGTTTTTGTTTAGTAGTTTTGCATAAAATCGAGTTTTAAATTTAAAATAATATACAATGGCGACAATTGAGGAAATGAAAGCTGCTCATAAACTTTTGAACAGTTGGAATTACACTTGGAAAGCTTTAGATAAAGGCTATACCGATAAAATATTATATGTTAATGTGGGCACAACCGAAATTAAAGAAAAGGCGGTTCCTGCCGAGATGAAAAAGAAATTTATAGGTGGAAAAGGATATGGTTTACGTCTTCTTTGGGATGCCACAAAACCTACAACTAAGTGGGACGATCCTGAAAACGAAATTAATATTTCTTCTGGTCCAATAGGTGGTATCACCCAATATTCCGGTTCGGGGAAATCTTTGGTTGTTTCTTTATCTCCACAAACCGATATTCCTATAGATAGTAATGTAGGTGGATTTTTTGGTCCGTTTTTAAAATTCTCGGGTTTTGATGCCATTGAAATTCAGGGTAAAGCAGAAGAAGATGTTATTGTTTTTATTGATGGGGTAAATCATAAGGTAGAAATCTATCAAGCTCCTGTTGAACCACTGGATAGTCATATCCTTGCGGAGCGATTGACAGAAATGTATGCCGATGATGATCGCGATAAGCGAAATATTGGTATTATCTCTACAGGTGAAGCTGCCGAAAACTCTTTAATTGGAATGTTAAATTTCAGTTTCTACGATCCAAAGCGTAAAGAAGTGCGTCTAAAACAAGCTGGTCGTGGAGGAATTGGCACTGTATTCCGTAACAAAAAAATTAAAGCTGTAGTTGTTAAAATTACCGGTGTAAAAGGCGATTTAAATAATGTAGTTGATTTAGATGCTATTAAAGAACGTGGTAAACGTTTCAATCGCGAAATGCGCGAATTGGATGACAGTCAGGCTGAAATGCGCTCTAAAGGAACGGCTCACCTAACTAATATTATGAATGATTATGACCTTCTCCCAACACATAATTTTAAATTTGGGAAGTCTGATCAAGCAGATAAAATACATTCAGATGTATATAAATCTTTCTTTACACAAGGTGTTCCCGATGGTTGTTGGATAGGATGTAATATGGCTTGTGCTAAAGGTGTCGATAATTATTTATTGCGCACGGGTCCTTATGCCGGAAGTCGTGTTTTAGTTGAAGGTCCTGAATACGAAACAGCTTCTTCACTGGGTTCAATTATGGGTATTTTTAATCCCGATTTCACTATCGAATCTAACTTTTATTGCGATACTTATGGTATTTGTACTATCAGTTGGGGAACCATTATGGGATTCTTAATGGAATGTTATGAAGAGGGTATTTTGAACGAAGAACGTACAGGAGGCTTAAAACTCAACTTTGGAAATGCTGATGCCGCAATGGATTTATTGCATTTAGTCGCTAAAGGAGAAGGATTTGGAAAAATTGCCGGTCAAGGTGTTCGTAAATTAAAAGCGATGTTCATTGAAAAAGGATGGGGCGATGCTCAATTTATCAATGATATTGGAATGGAAAACAAAGGTTTAGAATATTCTCAATATGTTTCTAAAGAGTCATTGGCACAGCAAGGTGGATACGCTATGACTAACAAAGGTCCTCAGCACGATGAAGCTTGGTTGATTTTTATGGATATGGTAAACAACCAAATTCCAACATTTGAAGATAAAGCTGAAGCCTTACATTATTTCCCAATGTTCCGTACTTGGTTTGGTTTACAGGGTTTATGTAAATTACCTTGGAATGATGTTGAACCAGAATCTAATGGCGAAACTGACGAGCCTGCAAAAGTGCCAGAGCACGTAGATAATTATGTTACTATTTATCGCTCGGTAACAGGTGATATGACTTTCGATAAATACGAAATGATTCGTCAGTCGGAGCGCGTTTATAACTTCCAACGTATTTTTAATATTCGTAGGGGCTATGGATTACGTAAAAATGATGCTCAACCTTATCGTGCTGCCGGTCCTGTTACTGAGGAAGAATATTTATCGCGCGAAGAACGTTATGATGGCCAAATGAAAGATATTTTAGGTATCGATCCTGCCGGTAAATCTCTCAAAGAGAAAATGGCTATCACTCGTGAATATCGTCTCGATCAATATGAGAAATTACTCGATGCCGTATATCAACGTCGTGGTTGGACAAAAAACGGAGTTCCTACTATTGAACATTTAAAGAATATTGGAATGGATCTTCCGGAACTGATTGATGTTGTGAAAGATCTTCAGGATTAATATATCTTGTAGGTCTCTGATATTACCACGAAGGCACTAAGACACAAAGGGAAATTACATATTACTTTGTGCCTTTGTGTCTCTGTGGTGAAATAAAATCTAAACGTTGCATTGAGAATATCACTTATTGTAGCGTTTTTTTTATAAATCCAAGATAGTTTTTTAATTTCGTATTGA
>JAGGWH010000090.1 GCA_021157585.1 Bacteroidales bacterium
CGATGCTTTAGTTTTATTCAAGATGACATTGATATCCTAAAACAACTTGCCTTTGATGATAAGGCTGTCGGAGAAACAATTAACATCGGACCTGACGATGAATTTATTACAATAAATCAACTGGCACAAACTATCGCTGACCTTTTGAACTTTAATCTAAAACCAATATATAAAAGATCACGACCTCAGGAAGTTCTATTGGCAAATTGCTCTGCTGATAAAGCTCGATCTATGTTCGGCTACAACCCTTCGGTGAAATTAACTGATGGTCTTCAAGCTATGATAGACCATATAAAAAAGCGTGGAACAAAACCTTTTAAATATCATCTCGATCTGGAGATCATCAACGAAAAAACTCCTGACACTTGGAAGAACAGGTTATTCTAAATTGGTATTGTATAATTGAATGTAAGGGCGTAATGCCTTACGCCCCTACTAGAAAAAACACCATGAAAACAAAGAAAATAAAAATACTATACCAATCCGAAAACGAAATAGTAGTTTTTAAACCTGCGGGTATTGCTACTCAGTTGAGCAACGATATCAAAGGTTCGTCTTTGGAAAGTATTTTGCAAAAACAACTTAGAATTAACGAGTTGTTTTTTCCACATAGATTGGATAGGGTTACATCAGGTCTTATGTTAATTGCTTTGAACAAAGAGGCAATTACTTTTTACGGTGAAGAAGTTAAATCCAAACATTTTCAAAAATACTATGTCGCTCAAGTTGAGAATAATATTGAAAATATCATAGGATTAATAGGAACACATAAACGCTATTTAAAAGTAAAAGGCAATGTAAATAAGATCGTAAAAAGTGGTGGCAAACCTTCTTTTTTGGATATTTTACAAATTCAACCAAGCTCAAAAAATAAAAATAACTACGATGTATTTATAAGATTGATAACAGGAAGAATGCATCAGATAAGAGTAATGCTCGCAGATCTCGGGATTCCCTTAACTGACGATTGGTTATATAATAAAAAAGCCGGCTCAAAGAACCGACTAAAAAATAACTTTTACCTAGAAAGTATAATCTTAAAATTTAAAGATATGAATGAAAATTATCACACTATTTATTCTTCTCCAGAGCATCTTGAATATCTGAATTGAATTTATCCAAAGCTACCTGTAAATCCTTATTTCTATTAGTAAGATCTTCAATCGCACTATTAAGCATCGCAGCTTTTACCTCATTATTTTTCTGGATATGATCAATTTTTGCATCATAATACAACCATGAATTAAAAATACAAACTACAGCTGTAACTAGAATAATAGAAAGTGCTGTAACCATATCCACTTTTTTTTTTGCTTTCTTCTCTTCCATGATTTCCTCCAATGTAATTTAACCTAAATAATCTCTTAATGTTTTTGATCTAGATGTATGTCTAAGTCTTCTAATAGCTTTCTCTTTTATCTGCCTTACCCTTTCTCTTGTAAGACCAAACTTAGTTCCTATTTCTTCCAATGTCATAGGGCTGTCTTTGTTAATACCAAAATATAACACTATTACCTCTCGCTCTCTATCAGTGAGTGATTCTAATACCTTTTCAACCTCCTCCTTCAATGAGCTTTCAAACAATTCTTTGTCTGGTAGTGGCTCGTTATCATCCTGTAATACATCCAACAAAGTATTATCATCGCTAGTATTAAACTGAGCATCTATAGATAAATGTTTACCCGAAATTTTAAGAGTATCACTTATTTCAATTTCAGTAGTTTCGAGTGCTTTTGCTATTTCTTCAGAAGTAGGCTCTCGCTCATATTTTTTTTCTAATGTAGCTTTAATTTTACTTATTTTATTTAAAGCTCCAACCTTATTCAAAGGCAATCTTACGATTCTTGATTGCTCTGCCAATGCCTGTAATATGGCTTGTCTAATCCACCAAACTGCATAAGATATAAATTTGAATCCCTTAGTCTCATCAAATCGTTTTGCAGCTTTAATAAGACCCATATTACCCTCATTTATCAAATCACTTAATGTCAAACCCTGACTTTGATATTGCTTAGCTACAGATACTACGAATCTTAGATTTGCTTTAACCATTTTTTCAAGGGCCATTTCGCCTTGCTTGCCACCTTTTTTCATCGCTTTTGCAAGTATTCCTTCTTCTTTTGCAGAAATAAGATCTTCTCGACCAATTTCTTGCAAATACTTATTCAAAAGGTGATTTGTTCTACCTAAGCCACTAGCTTTTGCCACTGAGCATTCCTTAGCTGATTTATAGCAAGCAATATTCTATTGCTTTATCAGTATATACTCTTTTCTTCCGTTTCTCAAGTACTTTATTATATAATTTACTTTATTATTTTTGATAACTTTTGCCACTTTCTTAAAATCAGTTATATCATTAATTTTATACTGAACGCCTGAGATAATTGCTTTTGTAACTATATCTCCAACAGATAACTTGCCAAATAATTGTGATTTTTCGTCAATGTCAGTAATAATC
>JAGGWH010000091.1 GCA_021157585.1 Bacteroidales bacterium
GAAGGTTTTACCTGGAATTTTAAAGCCAGTAATAACTTCCGTATCAACCCCAATTTATCGGCTCAACTGTCCGGAAGATACGATGCTGCACGTGTAATTCCGCAAGGAAGTATGGATGCTCGTTTTGCTATTGATGCAGGAATAAAGCAAGATTTATTTAACAAAAAAGCGAGTATCAACTTACGCATACGCGATATTTTTAATACTCGTCAATTTGCTTATGAAGCTTATGGAAGTAATTATACAATAACAACTGAACGTCATCCGACAACACGAATGGTGCAGTTAAGTTTGAGTTATAAGTTTGGGAAATTGAGTATGGATAAAAAGCGAGGCAAAAGACCCGGAGAAAGCAGTAGTGATGAAAATGGAGATTTTGAATTGTAGAACTTTTCAATACTAAAATGCAAGGGCTGATAAATTGAAATTTACCAACCCTTTTTTCACCTTCATTTTTTTACTATTTAGGCATCTGAAGTCCTGAATACCCATACGTTTACTTGCTTTATTACATAATTATTTTATCTTTGTCGGGTGATAATTTAATGAAAGAATAACCCACCCAAGCTCGTATCTGATCTTCAATTTGCGCCTTTAACTTATCACAAAACAGCGTTTTCAATTGAAATAATCAATAAAATTATATTCTAGTGCCGTTTTACTTTTATGACAGATAAAGCAATGAATAACCAAGACCCAATGAATTTATTTTATAATAGCAAAGCTATTATGCTCTTAATAAAACCAAATAAAGAAGGGAATCATTTAATAGTAGATGCCAATCAAGCCGCTTTAGATTTTTATGGATACCCGTACGAAACTTTGGTAAAAATGCATATTGGAGAAATTTATTTGTCAAGCAAGGAGCAAAGAAAACAGCAAATGGATAAGGCTCTGAAGAATGTTGGCAATAGCTTTCTAATGAAACATCAATTAGCAAATAAAGAATTGAAAGATGTTAAAGTTTCTGCTTCACCAATAATTTTAAATGGTAAAAAAAGAATGTTTGTTATTGTTCAAGATATAAGTGAACAAACAAAAGCCATTCAAGAAAGCAAAGACCAGCAAGAATACGCACAGACTTTATTCAATCTTTCTCCAGATGGTATGTTTTTACTCAGTTTAGAGGGTAAGATAACGGAAGGGAATAATGCCTCATTTAAATTATTAGGAACAACAAAAGAAAAAATTATTGGAAAAAACTTATTCAGAACCAATTATTTAAACGATAAAGACAAGGCACGATTTATAAATAGAATTAAACAAATAAAATCCGGCTCTCATACAGAGTCTTTGACTTATCAAATTCAACGTAGCGATGGTAGAAATATTTTTGTAGAAGGAAAAGCAGAGCTTATCAAATTTAAAGGTGACAAATACCTTTTAGGGACAATTCGTAATATTACCGAACGCAAACTACAAGAGCAAAAGCTTAAAGAGAGCGAAGCTAAATTTAAATATTTAGCCGACTATACTTTTGAGTGGGAATATTGGATGAATCCAGATGGTGAATATATTTATAGTTCTCCTTCTTGCGAAAAAACAACGGGTTATTCAACTTCAGCTTTTGAAGAAAATCCCAATCTATTAGTAGAAATAACGGTTCCGGAATATAGAGATGCTGTTCAAAAACATTTTTCAGAAGAAATTGAACTTGAGGAAATACATAAAATGGAATTTCAAATTGCTAAACAAAATGGTGAAAGAGTTTGGATTGAACATTCCTGTAAACCCATTTATGATAACCAAGGAAAATATTTAGGCAAAAGAGGAATTAACCGAAATATTACAAAAGAAAGAAAAGCAAAAGATGAACTGGAAGAAAGTCGTGACAGATATCAAAAGCTATCACAACTTACTTTTGAAGGTATTCTAATCCATAAAGATGGGATTATTCAAGATACAAATCTTGCTCTGGAAAAATTGCTTGGCTACTCACGCGATGAGCTCATTGGGAATAAAATAGTAGATATATTTACAATAGAGGGATCTCAAGAGAAGGTAGCTAAAAATATTGCATTAGCCTATTCAAAACCTTACGAAATACTCATTCAACATAAAAATGGTTCTTTTATCGATTTAGAAATTGAAGCTAAAGATATTACTTTTAATGGGGAATTGATGCGCGTTACTGCCTTACGCGATATAACCGAAAAGAAAAAGGCTCGAAAAAGACTAAGCTTTCTTAATACTGCTCTACATCATTCGCAAGAAGTTGTCTTTACTACAGATAAAGAGGGCGTTTTTAATTATATCAACCCGGAATTTACAAGACTTTATGGTTACTCAATTGAAGACGTAATTAGAAAAGAAACTCCAAGAATATTAAAAAGCGGAAATACTTCTGATAAAGAATACTCCGATTTTTGGAATAAACTACTTCTAAAAAAAAGCTTTACCTCAACCTATATAAACAAAAGCAAAAATGGAAGTCTTATTGATATTGAAGCAAGCTTCAACCCAATTCTCGATGAAAATGGATCCATTATAGGTTTTTTAGCCATACAACACGATATTACTACAAGAAAAAAACATGAACTACAACAAGCTGTTATCGCATCCATTTCGTCCGCAGTACTACAAGATTTTGAATATGAAAAATTATTACAATTTATCCAAGCAGAAATCAATAAATTGATTGATGCGCAGAATTTCTATTTTGCTATGTACGACAAATATTCTGAGACTATAAGCTCACACTATTTTTCTGATGAATATGACTATACTCCTTCTATTCCTTCTAAAGGAAGTCTTACAGGTTATCTTATCAAACAAAAGAAACCTATACTAGTCAATAAAAAGGAGATTAGGCAGCTGATTGAATCGAGGAAAATAACAAAAATAGGAGAGCTCGCAGCTCAATGGTTAGGCGTTCCTTTAATAAAAAACAAAGAGGTGATTGGGGCATTTGTGATCCAAAGCTATACGAACGAAAATGCTTATACTATAGAAGATCTAAAAGTTTTAGAAATTATTGCATCCCAAATTAGCCTAGCTCTAGAAAGAAAAAAGAATGAGGAAGAATTAAGAATTGCTTTGGTAAAAGCTCAAGAATCAGATCGACTAAAATCTACTTTCTTAGCCACTATGTCTCACGAATTAAGAACTCCTTTAAATGCTATTATTGGCTTTTCTGACCTTGCAGATGAAGAAAAAAGCAAAGAAGAAATTATTAGTTTTTGTAATATAATTAACCGTAGCGGTAATCACCTATTAGGAATTGTAAATGAGGTATTTGATTTCACTCTATTTGACACAGGAGATATAAAACTCTCCTATGGAGAATATCCTATTAAAGATATTCTCGAAGATCTTTTTAAAATCATTCAAAAAGAGCAAATTACTCAAAACAAAGAAAATATAAAGTTATCCTATTACATACCAAAGGAACATAAAAACCTCCTCATAAAAACAGATAACCAGAGAATAAATCAAGTCCTTTTAAATATTTTAAAAAATGCTGTAAAATTTACAGATTCAGGCTCTATAAAATATGGCTTTAATGTGCTAAAGGAAAACAAAGCTCCTATTCTTCAGTTTTTTATTGAAGATACAGGAATAGGTATTGAAAAAGGCAAGCAAGAAATTATATTTGATGTTTTCAGACAAGCAAACGATTCACACACACGTAAGCATGATGGTGTAGGCTTAGGACTAGCTATCTCCAAAAAAATAATTTCTCTAATGCAAGGAGAAATCTGGTTAGAATCTGAAACTGGCAAAGGCAGTAAATTCACCATTAATTTACCCTGTCATCTTTCCACAGCGAAGTCTGAGCCTGATAATAAACATCAACAGAAAGCTAAACCAAAAAAACACATCAAAAAAAACATTCTCATTGCTGAAGATGAAAGTTTAAACTATGAATTATTAGAATTTATACTTAAACCCCTTGAAGCCAACATAATTTGGGCTAAAAACGGAAAAGAAGCTCTTGATATTACTAAAAGCAATGCTAAAATTGATTTAATCTTAATGGATATTAGAATGCCTATTTTAAATGGTTTGGAAGCCACAAAACAAATAAAAACGCTCAGTCCAAATCTGCCAATTATTGCCCAAACAGCGTATGCAATTTCTGGAGATAAAGAACTTGCATTAAAAGCTGGATGTGACAATTACATATCAAAACCAATTAATAAAAAAGAACTTTTAGAATTAATTTCAAAATATCTAGATTAAAGCATACTTTAGTTAATAAAATTTTATAAGATAAATTTGTCTAACTCATTTAAACCAATAACTTTGTACAAACCAATAAACTGATTACAATACAATTGCTTATAAAAGAGGCGGAGGCCAGTAAATCAAGAAATTGAAGCTCTTTTGTAGGGAAACAACATCTGAAACTCATATTTAAATAATAAGCAGATGAAAAAAAACGTATTAATCATTGGAGCGGCAGGTCGAGATTTTCACAATTTCAATACCTATTACCGTGGCAATCAAAACTACAAAGTAGCGGCTTTTACAGCAGCTCAAATTCCCGATATCGACGGGAGGAAGTACCCAACAGAACTAGCAGGAGATCTCTATCCAAATGGAATTCCTATTTATGCCGAAGAAGAACTAGAAAAGCTTATTGTTGATCTAAAGATTGACGATTGTGTATTTTCCTATAGCGATGTTCCCTATCCTAGAGTAATGGCGATGAGTGCCAGAGTAAACGCTGCCGGAGCTAACTTTATTCTGCTCGGGCCAAGAGATACGATGGTAAAAAGTACCAAACCTGTTATTGCCGTTGGAGCAGTGCGTACGGGATGTGGTAAAAGTCAAACTTCGCGTCGTGTTATTGAATTGCTAATGGCTAAAGGTTTAAAAGTGGTGGCTATTCGTCATCCTATGCCATACGGCGATTTAGTTGCACAAAAAGTACAGCGTTTTGCTACTATAGACGATTTGCATAAACACAAGTGTACCATAGAAGAAATGGAAGAATACGAACCTCACGTGGTTAGAGGAAACGTTATTTATGCCGGAGTAGATTATGAAGCTATTGTTCGTGCAGCAGAAAACGATCCTGATGGTTGTGATGTTATTATATGGGATGGTGGAAATAATGATTTCCCTTTTTATGCTCCCGACCTTAATATGACAGTTGTCGACCCACATCGCCCTGGTCATGAACTAAAATATTATCCCGGTGAAGTTACTTTACGCTTAGCTGATGTTGTAATCATTAATAAAATAGATTCAGCTTCGCCGGAAAATATACAAACTGTTCGAGAAAATATTGAAAAAGTCGCTCCAAATGCAATTGTTGTAGATGCAGCATCGCCATTGGCTGTTGATAATCCTGAAATTATTAAAGGCAAAAGAGTATTGGTTATTGAAGATGGCCCTACCCTAACCCACGGCGAAATGAAAATTGGAGCCGGTACAGTTGCCGCCATGAAATATGGTGCAAAAGAGCTAATTGATCCACGTCCTTATGCTGTCGGGAAACTTGCCGAAACTTTTAAAATTTATCCTAATATCGGTATTCTATTACCAGCTATGGGATATAGCGAGCAACAGTTAAAAGATTTGGAAACTACGGTAAATAACACCGATTGTGATGCTGTAGTTATTGGTACTCCAATAGATTTGCAAAGAGAGATAAACATCAATAAACCAACTACCAGAGTTTATTACGATCTTCAAGAAATTGGGCAACCCGATTTGGTTGGAATAATTGATGATTTTATCAAAAAATATAAATTGAAATAATATATTGATGGCGGCTTCTTATAGTCGCCATTTTTTTTGAAATAGAAAACCATTAACAAGAAAAATTGAACTGCATGAAAAATCGAAGTCTAATCTCAATCAACGATTACAGCAAAGAGGAGTATTTAAAAGTACTTGATATTGCTGAAGATTTTGAAGAAAATCCCCGTCAAAAAATCTTAGAAAACCATGTAATTGCCACCTTATTTTTTGAGCCTTCAACACGTACACGTTTAAGTTTTGAAAGTGCCATTTCGCAGTTGGGAGGAAAGATTATTGGTTTTACCGATGCCTCAAGCTCTAGTGTTTCTAAGGGAGAAACGCTTATGGATACTGTTAAAACAGTAGCCAATTATTCCGACCTTATTGTAATGCGTCATCCACTTGATGGCAGTGCACGTTGGGCTAGCGAAGTTGCCGGTGTTCCAATTATCAATGCCGGAGATGGAGCCAATCAGCATCCTACACAATGCCTGCTCGATATGTACTCTATCAGAAAAACACAGGGAACCTTAGAAAATATTCATATTGCTTTTGTGGGCGATTTAAAATATGGACGTACAGTTCACTCTTTAGTTATAGCAATGTCGCAGTTTAACGCTACTTTCCATTTGGTTTCGCCAGAAGAGTTAAAACTCCCCAGTGTAATTAAAAAATATATTAAAGATGCCGGTCTAAATTATTATCAATATACTGATATTGAAAATGTTATGAATAAAGTAGATATTTTATATATGACACGTATCCAGCGTGAGCGTTTTGCCGATCCGATAGAATACGAAAGGGTTAAAAATTCCTATATTCTAAAAAATGATATGCTGGAAAATTCAAAATCAAATATGCGTATTTTACATCCGCTACCGCGAGTAAATGAAATTGAAGAGGCTGTTGACAAAAATCCAAAAGCATATTATTTTCAACAAGCAAGAAATGGAGTTTATGTTAGAGAAGCTCTTATAGCTTTAATTTTAGGATTAAAATAATTGATAGAAAGGAGAAAAAATGGAAAACAACGTACAAAAAGAATTAAAAGTCTCAGCACTGGAAAACGGGACTGTTATCGATCATATACCTTCTGACAGGCTGTTTACAGCTATCAGAATATTAAATCTAGACGGTAGTCCAAACCCTGTTTATTTTGGCACCAATATGAACAGTCAGAAATACGGAAGCAAGGGTATAATTAAAATCAGCGGACGTTATTTTGGCAGAGAGGAAATCAATAAAATTGCGTTGGTAGCCCCAACAGCAACACTTATAGAAATAAAAGATTATAAAGTAGTTAGTAAATATAACGTAGAAACGCCAAGTGAAGTACAATCGTTTGTTAAATGCTTCAATCCAAAGTGTATTACCAACCATCAGGCAGTTCCTACTAAATTTAAAGTTTTTACCGATGCTAATGGTGTACTAAAATTACGCTGTCATTATTGTGAAAAAACTACAACTCAAGAAAATATGGTATTCCAATAAACAAGAAAGGCGGTAAGAAACACTTCTTACCGCCCATTCTTTTCTTAAAAATTAATTACCATATTAATTGTAAATCTACTCTTCTGTTTATTTTATTTAAATTCTTTGCCAAAGGATCTGCTAATCCATTAGACTTTACCCGTAAACGATTTTCACTAATTCCAAATTCCTCAACCAATAATAGAGCAACTGATTCAGCACGTTTTTGACTTAGCATAAGATTATATTCAGGACTTCC
The DNA here is from genome assembly GCA_021157585.1 of Bacteroidales bacterium. Taxonomy (NCBI): domain Bacteria; kingdom Pseudomonadati; phylum Bacteroidota; class Bacteroidia; order Bacteroidales; species Bacteroidales bacterium. The sequence continues at coordinate 7,421 of JAGGWH010000091.1, forward strand.
AACATTACTGGCATTTCCTACTATTTCACATTTCAATCCTTTATTTTTCTTCATTATTTTTGCAATGGTTGCAATTTCTCTTTGCATATCAGATGTAATATACAATGAGTTAAAAGCAAAATAAACACTTGTTAAAGTTGGAATAGCTCCTGCCGACATTTGGCTAACCGGAGTTCTTTGTACAGTTCCATCAGGCATTTCGGTAGTTACCATACCCTCTTTTAATGATTCGTTAAGTGCATTAATACGAGATTCAACCTCTTCTTGTAATGCCAATACCGTTTCTTTATTATCAGATAAAGCCTTTGTTGTCTTAGCTAATTCTTCTTTCATTGGTGTAATTTCGCTATCAATTTTAGCATTCATCTTAGCAGTCATTTCAGCGCTTACTTCTTTGGCAACAGTCGATTTCACCCTCTTTTCAATCTCATCAGCAGTAATCTGTTGTGGTGTAAAAGTTGGTTTTCCAATATTATATACTATTCCTAAAGAAGTATAAGTATAATTAGTTGCTTTTGTTGTTAAACCGGCATCAAGTAAGTTATCTTGAGAATAACGATAACTAAACTCTGCTGTTAGAAAAATACGTCCTGATTTAAGAATATTAAAGGCTGCTCCCGCACCAATAGGGACAAAGGGTGTCATTTCCATAGTTGTCTTTGTTGTTCCAAGAGCATCCCAGCCAACAACATTAATATACGTTAAACTTCCTCTATCAAAAACTCTTGAATTAAACAAGGTAACACCACCCCCACCAAACATATAAAATTCACGTAAGAATTTTGGCGATTTAGTAAAAACAAAATCATTCAAGCTTAACTTAATAATAATAGAGGCATCCATAAAGTCAACATAATTGGCTAGTGTCAAACCATTATATAATCCTTCAGAATACATTTGTCCGTATAAATAATCGGCACGAATACCTACTTTACGATTAAACTGTTTTCCTAACACAGCCCCTACAGCCCAACTATATGGTTTGTCGTGCAAGCTTGAAAGCATAAAAGTTCCACCTCCATTTATTCCAAAGAACCAATTTTTAAGAATGCCATTCTTTGCTTCGACATTATTAGAATTACCATTCCCTGCAGAAGTATTAGATTGCGCTATAGCAAAAGTAGTCAGGAATAAAAAAGCTATTAAAGCAAACGCGCTACGCAAGCCGTACATCCCTCTGTTTTGTTTTTTTCTCACGGTATTCATACACTGTAATTTTTAGACACTATTCTATTTTGTGAATTTACAGCTAATAAAACCTTACAAACAAGCCCATACAGCAAAGAAACAAACAGTAAATTGTTAATAATAAGGATGTGTTTAAACAAGAAAATAACTCACAAATAATAATTCATCAAACCAAAAAGTCTCAACAAAAGGCTTCAGCTTTGTCAAAAAGGAAAAAGCAAATTGTATGCAAATAAAAAAAGAGCTACAATCTTTTAGATTATAACTCTTTGATTTTCAGGTGAACCTGAAGGGACTCGAACCCCCAACCTCCTGATCCGTAGTCAGGTGCACTATCCAA
>JAGGWH010000092.1 GCA_021157585.1 Bacteroidales bacterium
AGTTGGAAGCCTTTAATAGTGATGGTTTACGTTCTTTGATGTATACTTTGGATGTTCCAAATATGATTGAGAAAACCTTGCGTTATCCAAACTATATTGATAAGATAAAATTGCTTCGCGATAGCGGATTTTTTGATACAGAAAAAAGAATAATCGACGGTAAAGAAGTTAGTCCAATAGAATTGACCTCTGATTTACTCTTCGATCAGTGGAAGTTAGAAGATAATGACCGTGATTTAACGGTAATGCAAATTATTGTTAGTGGATTAAAAGACGGAAAAGCCCAAACTCATACTTTTGATCTTTACGATGAGCACGATGATGAAACAGGGACACATTCAATGGCTAGAACAACGGGATATACAGCAACCGTAGCCTTGCGTTTGCTAAATGCTGGACTGTTCAGGGAAGATGGTGTTTCTGCACCAGAAGCACTTGCAATTTCTAAAGATAATGTTGATTTTATGCTCAATGGATTAAAAGAAAGAGGTGTAAATTACACACATACGATAAAATAAGTGAGACTTTAATTTCGTGAAGCAAAATTATATAGTCGAACTGATACTGAGTAGAGTCGAAGGATTACATATACTTCAGGAGGATTGTTATATTAAGGAATTGGTGAAATAGGCTATAGATTCTCGTATTTTTTGAATTAATAGTTTGAACACTGAAAAAAAGTTCTAATTTTGCAATCTCAAAAAATGGCGGGGTAGCTCAGTTGGTTAGAGCGTCGGATTCATAACCCGGAGGTCTCGAGTTCAATTCTCGATCCCGCTACACTAAAAAAACCTTATACGAAAGTATAGGGTTTTTTATTTTGAACAAGTGTTAAGCTTGCTTAAACACGAAGTGAAAAAATAAAAAATACGAAATCGCAAAGCGATTAGGGCTTTTGGTATTAGCCTTCCCCCAAAAAGAATCAGCGTAGCTAATTCTCGATCCCGCTACACTAAAAAAACCTTATACGAAAGTATAGGGTTTTTGTTTTTTAGGGAGTTACAAAGAACAATAATTAAGGCTTGATTTCAGTATTTTTTAGACTACTTTCTTCTTTTGTAATATTTATAGAGTAGGCAATTAATTACACCATTCTTTTATTGCTTCGTATGCTTCAGTATATCCTAATTCTCCAGCTTTTGGTATTAGCCTCTCCAAAAAGAATCAACGCAGCTAATTCTCAATCCCGCTACAATAAACTCTAACACAAAGTGTTGGGTTTTTTTATTTTGAACAAGTGTTAAGCTTGCTTAAACACGAAGTGAAAAAATAAAAATATGAAATCGCGAAGCGATATTAGTGGGTTTTAAATATTAGCCTTCCCTCCTACGTAGAATCCGTGTAGATAATTTTTGATACTGTTACCTGAAAATTAATGATTTATGCTTTTACTCCGCTTGAGAGACTATTAAGTTTAACAAGCTTAATCCGGAGATTAAGCTTAGCCTATATGGCTTCCATTCCTACAGTCGGCAGAATTTTGGAATCTTCCGATATATAACTGATTAAGTATTAATAGTTAAAGTATTTTTATTAATTCAGCTCTTTACGAAGGCGTGCAACAGGAATATTCAACTGCTCGCGATATTTTGCAACTGTACGTCGAGCAATTACATAACCTTTTTCTTTTAAAATACTGGTTAACTGCTCATCGGTCATTGGTTTTGTTTTTTCTTCGGCATCAATACAATTTGAAAGAATTTTCTTTACTTCTATTGTCGAAACTTCTTCACCGTTTTTCATTTTTAAACTTTCTGAGAATAAGCTTTTTAAAAGCAGAGTACCAAAAGGTGTTTGGACATATTTACTATTTGCTACACGCGAAATAGTTGAAATATCAAGATTTACTTGATCGGCAATATCTTTTAAAATCATTGGACGTAAATCTACTTCATCACCACTTAAAAAATAAGCATATTGATAATCCATAATTGCCTTCATAGTAATATACAAAGTATGCTGTCGTTGCTTTATAGCATCAATAAACCATTTTGCCGAATCTACTTTTTGTTTTACAAACTGAAATGCTTCTTTGTCTTTTTTATTCTTATTGGCAGCATAAGCTAAAAGCATTTCTTTATATGTTTTGTTTAATCGTAATTCGGGAGCATTTCTGGAATTAAGATTAAGTTCTAATATTCCATCGTTATTTGTAATAACAAAATCGGGAATGATATAATGATTTACTTTAGTGGTTTCGCCTAAAGAATTACCAGGTTTAGGATTAAGTTTTAAAACTTCTTCAATGGCTAACTTAAGTTGGGATTCGTCAATTTGGGCTTTCTTTAAAATTTTATCGTAATGTTTTTTTGTAAAAGCATCAAAGTAGCGTTCGATTATACGTATTGCAAGGGCAATATTTTCATCTTCAACATCTTTTCTTTTCAATTGAATAAGCAGACATTCCTGTAAATTTCTGGCTCCTACACCAATAGGATCAAAAGTTTGAATTACTTTTAATACAGCTTCAATTTCTTTTACGGTAACTTCCATATTTAGAGCAAAGAGTAAATCATCAACCATTGCTTCTAAATCACGTTGTAAATACCCTGAGTCATCAATATTTCCGATAATAATTTTAGCTATTTCGCTTTGTTTTTTTGTAAATCCTTGGTGATTAATTTGTGCCATTAAGACTTCGTAAAAGGAAACCCCTGCGGCAAAAGGGATAGTTTTTTTATCGTCTTCGGCATAATTATTTGATCGTGTTTTATATTCCGGAATATCATCGTCATCAACATAATCGGTTACATCAAATTCCTCATCACTATCTTTTTCCTCATCCCCATCCTCCGATACGGTTTCAGTTACATTGTCGGGAGAATCATCTTCTAAAGCAGGATTTTCTTCAATTTCTTGTTTAATACGCTGATCGAGACCAATAGAGGGAATCTGTAACAATTTCATCAGCAAAATTTGCTGTGGTGAAAGTTTCTGTAGTAATTTTTGTTGCAGTCTCAGTTGTTGCATATTATTCTCTCATCAGATAATTTCCGAATATAAATCTACGGCTTTTTTTCAATCAATAAAAATGAAAAAGCATCAATTTAGTATTCAATTAAAAATCGGCATTTTGCGGTGTTCGCGGAAAAGGAATTACATCACGGATATTCCCCATTCCCGTTACAAACAGCATCAATCGTTCAAAGCCAAGACCAAATCCGCTATGTACTACCGACCCAAATTTTCGAGTATCAAGATACCACCATAAATCTTTTTCGGGGATTCCCAATTCATCAATTTTGTTTTTTAACTTTTCGTAGCTCTCTTCTCGTTGCGATCCTCCGATAATTTCTCCAATCTGAGGGAATAAAACATCCATAGCACGAACAGTTTTTCCGTCTTCGCTTTGTTTCATATAAAAAGCCTTAATGTTCGCAGGATAATCAATCAGAATAACCGGTTTTTTAAAATGTTTTTCAACAAGATATCTTTCATGTTCTGATTGTAGGTCGGCACCCCATTCTTCAATTACGTACTGAAATTTTTTCTTTTTATTAGGTTTAGAATTTCTAAGTATCTGAATGGCCTCTGTATAAGTAACACGAGCAAATTCATTTTCAAGAACAAAGCGAAGTTTTTCAATCAGCTCCATCGAACGTTGATTTTCGGGCTTGCTTTTTTCCTCATCTTTTAATCTACCACTCAAAAACAATAAGTCATCCATATTATTATCTATTGCATATTGAATAAGATACTTCAAGAAATCTTCGGCCAAATCCATATTATCAATAAGATCATTAAAGGCAACTTCCGGTTCTACCATCCAAAACTCAGCTAAATGACGAGTGGTATTTGAATTCTCTGCACGAAAAGTAGGTCCGAAAGTATATACTTTCGACATTCCCAACATTGCAGTCTCTACTTCTAATTGTCCTGAAACCGTTAGATTGGTTTCTTTTCCAAAGAAATCTTTTGTGTAATCTGTCTTTCCGTCTTCTGTTTTTGGCGTATTCCCAACATCAAGCGTAGTAACTTGAAACATTTCACCTGCACCTTCAGCATCAGAGCCCGTAATAATTGGCGTATGAATATTATAAAATCCATTTTGAGTGAAATACTGATGTACAGCAAATATCATTGAATGCCGAATACGGGTAATAGCTCCAAAGGTGTTAGATCTAAAACGTAAATGAGCAATTTCTCTTAAGAATTCGAGAGAGTGTTTTTTTGGTTGTAATGGATATTCATCGGGATTAGCTTCTCCTAAAACTTCCAATGTTTTAGCGACTATTTCGATATTCTGATTACTTCCTTGTGAAGCGACAACATTTCCTGTAACCGAAATAGCAGCACCGGAGGTAACTTTAGGAAGATAGATAGCATCAGCCAAAGTCATATCCACTACTATCTGAATATTATGAATTGTTGACCCGTCATTTAAAGCAATAAAAGCAACATTCTTACTACCACGTTTTGTTCTTACCCAACCTCTAACATTCACTTCTGCTCCTATTGCAGCATCCTTTAATAAAGTCTTGATCTCCGTTCTCTTCATTTGTTAAACTTTTTCTGCAAAAGTAATAATATTGTTTATTCTGTAAGCTACAATTGTTAAGACGAAATTAGAAGATTAAAATTTTCCGTAAAAATATAGTTACTTAATACGGTTTAATAACTAAGGAAGAAAAAGAAAAGCATAACCAATATTTAAAAATCCCTATCTTTGCAGCAAACAAAAGGCTTATGCTTTTATTTTATCCTTATTTTAACACAATTTAAGGCTAAAGTCATCGTATTAATAGCAAAAATTAGTTCATATTTGTAGCCTGAAAAATAAAAAAAGAAAATTTTAATAATTAGGTTGAGTTCTAAAATCTAGGAACAAATAGAATACAATCTAAATAGATAATAAATAATATGAAAAAAAATATACTTGTATTTATTTTGGGATTATTTGCCATTAGCACTTTTGCACAAACGGTAAGTGAGAGCACTATCAAAAAAGTTTCCTTGGGTTATGATCTTTATAATAGTTTTTGGGTTAATATGCCAACAGATATTAATGGGACTCCTGTAGATTCTAGATTAGTAAACCAAGGGGTAAATATTTTTGTAATGTACAATCACGATTTAAATGATAAAGGATTGAGTGTTGCTGCCGGTCTGGGAATTTCTTCCGAAAACTTATTTATTTCATCAGATCATTACGTTTCAAATGCTCACCCATCTGTAGTAACAGATATTGTTGGTTTTAAACCTCTTCCCGAAGGATTAAGTTTTTCGCGTAATAAAATGAATTTTACCTACTTAGATATTCCTTTAGAATTACGTTTTAAAACAGAGAAAGATCTTCGTTTTGGATTAGGTTTTAAATTTGGCATTTTATTGGATAGCAAAATCTTTTATAAAGGAGATGCTTTTGATGATGCAGGAGATTATTTAGGTTATGTTGAAATATCTAAGGATAAAAAAATCAATCAGTTGGAAGATTATCGATTTGGTGTTCAGTTAAGAGCCGGATACAAATGGGTTCAACTGTTTGGTTACTATTCTTTAAATAAGGTTTTTATTGCCGATAAAGGACCTCAAATGTATCCTATACATATAGGTGTTACTTTTATGCCTTTTTAGGGAATACATAAAAAGATTAAAAGCTGATTAGTAGAAATATTTTTCAGCTTTTTTTTATCTTAAATTTTAACGAAAAGTTAAAATTATGTAAAGAAAGACATTTGCTTAAAATTGGAACTCAACATAAGTTTCATATACAAAAGAAATATTTACCTTTGTTCTATTATTAGCACAAACCAAAATTATACCACTATGAAAAAAACATTTGCGTTTTTAGTATTTTTACTATCAATAAACATTAGTTTCTCACAAAATTTAAAGACTGTTAATGTTCCTCTGGGAGCAAGAGTTAAATCCACAGAAATAATTGATGGTGTTTCCACACACAACTATTCCGATAAGAGTAGTATACCGATAAATGGGATTCCTTATCTAAAAGAAGAATTTCAGTCGGGAATAATAGAATTAGCTGACGGAAAAAAATCTGATGAAGTATTACTACGTTATAATATTTCCAAAGATATTTTTGAAATCTTACGTAATAATGATACTCTTACTCTTAATCGTCCATTTGCTGTAAAATATGTTTACCTAGATGATAAAGTATATATTTTTAATCCTAGATTCCTGAAAAATAGTGAAAGAAGACAAAATGGATATTTTGAATTACGTATATCCGGAGATTTTTCACTTTATATAAAGCGGTGGAAAAATTTATCTTACGACAGTTTTGCAGCTAATTATAAAGGCGGTGGCGGAACCAAGGAATATTATTATATTGATAAAAAGAACTTTGTAGGAAAAATTGCAGATGGTGACCCGTTTATAATAAGCTCACCAAGAAGTCTTTTATCAAAACTTGATAAACATCAATCTGAAGTAAAAAGCTTTATCAAGAAAAATAAGATTAAACTTAAAAAAGAATCTGATTTGGTTAAAGTTGTTGAATACTATAATAGTTTGTAGCCATTTTACACGCTTTCATTAAATCAAATCCTTCACTCATATCTAAGCCCTCAATTCGAGTGCGGCGAGAAGTCTCAGTCTTTTTGAAACAGATTTACCTTAAGTGAAGGCTTCGCCGCTTCCTCTCAAATCGAGCTTGTCGAGATTTCTCCTCCGCTACGCTCCGTCGAAATGAAAGGTAGTCCATCCAACAAAACAAAGGCTCTAAATAAAAAAACTTAGAGCCTTCATTTCATATTTATTAGAAATTATTTTTTCTCCTTCTTAGGAGGTTCTGGAGTTGTTGACCCCGCTTGTGAGGCTTTTGGACTCAGTAAAACCATAGTACCTAAAGCCGTAAACGCAGCATAAGTTCCCATCTTTTTTAGTGCGTCTTTTCTTGTGATTTGTTTTTTATTATTTGTTTTCATTTTTTCTGAATTTTATATTTAATTCTAATTATTTTACCCAAGAGAATTTTTGTGTATATGTTCCTTGCTCATTACTTATCTGAACAATATAAACACCAGATTCTTCATTAAACGAAACAGACTGCTCTGTGGCATTGTCTAAGTTCACCACGGCTATTTGTTTACCTGTAATACTATAAATTCTAGCTACGGTATTGGTGGTAGATTCTCCCCGAATAACCAACTGATTATCATTAACGCGTGTAAATACTTGGAAAGCATTTTCAGCGTCTAAATCACCTATACCTAAAGCAGATTTAAAGGATGTATGAACAAAGAAACGTCCTACACCTTCGCTATCATCAGCAAGCTGAACAGCATATTCTCCTTCATCGCTTAAATCTGTGAAAACATTCATTGCTCTATCTTCTAAAACAACTGCATAGTCTTCAGGAATATTAACACTCTCTGCAGAGAAAGTAATAATTTCGCCTGCTTTGGCATCTAATCCAATAGGAACAATTAGTGTTTCATACTCTTCTGGTAATGCCTGAAGCATAAAATTAATGCCTTCATAATCTTCTACTAAACGAGAATAAAGAGCAAAATCTGGAT
>JAGGWH010000093.1 GCA_021157585.1 Bacteroidales bacterium
GAAAAATTATTAGACCGTGGCAATTCAAAAGAATATTTACAAGATTTTAACCCAAGTTTTAATACTGATCCCAAATAAATACACATAAAAAAAGAGCTTGCGAATATTCGCAAGCTCTTTTTATTTATTCAAAATATTTTAATGTGAATGCAGTATAATAGCTTGTAACCAATAAGCACCTATACCGGCAAAATAACCTAATAAGGCTAATGCACTAATTCGTTTTGCATACCATATAAAATCAATTTTTTCCATTCCCATAGCAGCAACACCGGCAGCAGAACCTATAATAAGCACACTTCCTCCGGTACCAGCTGCAAATGCTAATAACTCCCAGAAAACACCATCAACAGCAAAATGGCCAACGGCTTGAATATCGTACATCCCCATTGCTCCGGCCACTAATGGAACATTATCAACAATTGAAGACATAAGACCAATAACAGTATTTATCAAATAAATATTTTTATTAGTTGCTCCATCTAACCAAGTGGCAGCAAGTCCTAATTGACCCGCAGATTGCATACTTGCAACAGCAGACAATATTCCTAAGAAAAACAAAATAGTTGGAATGTCAACTTTACGTAAGACACCAACAACCGTCAATCTACGTCTATCATCATCTGCTTTATGTTTATGCATTAATTCGGTAGTAACCCAAAGCACACCTAAACCCAATAACATTCCCATATAAGGAGGCAAATGAGTAAGTGTTTTAAATACAGGCACAAACAATAAAGCTCCAACGCCCATAAACAAAACCAATTTCCGTTCAAAACCTGTTGTAAAATCTTCTTGATCAGCTGCAGAAAGAACCGGACGTTCTACATTCCCCTTCATAGTGAAACTAAGAAAAATAACAGGAATTATCATTGCTACCAGGCTTGGAATAATAACCATTGCTATAATATTAGCTGCTGTAACCTGCCCTCCTATCCAAAGCATAATAGTTGTAACATCACCAATAGGCGACCAAGCTCCACCGGCATTTGCAGCCAACACTACCATACTAGCAAAAAACCAACGCGTTTCTTTATCTGAAATCAGTTTTCGTAAAAGAGCAACCATTACAATTGTAGTTGTAAGATTATCTAAAGCAGCTGACATAAAGAAAGTTAAAAAACTCAATATCCAAAGTAATTTTACTTTTTTAGTTGTTGTAATTTTATCTGTAATTAATTTAAAACCTTGATGCTGATCTATTAATTCAACTATAGTCATAGCTCCAAGCAAGAAGAATAGAATCTGTGAAATATCTCCTAAATGGTGGATAATTTCTTTGTGAACAATAAAATCGATTATGCCTTCATGAGAATCCATAGAAGGATTATTCGCTAAAAACTCATTCCACGCACTACTTACACCACTATGAAAAATATCGGCAGCCCCTAAAATATAAGCTACCCAAGTTAAAGAGCCAATTAATAAAGCAGATGCAGCTTTATCAATTTTCAGCGGATGCTCTAAGGCTATAGCTGTGTAGCCTAGAACAAAAATAACAACCATTAAAATAAACATAAGAAAAGATTTTTATTAGTTTTAGGCGCAAATGTATGAAGTTTTTTAACTTTAACGCTTCACATTAAGAATGTATTGCCTCAATTTAAAGTTCTTCTAAATAATAAGATTATTTTCATATGTAATAACACTTGTATTACGTACGAATACCCCATTTTATATTAGGAATAGATATTGATAGGTTTTGGATTATACTTATCGGGATACATAGCTAAAGCCTCACCATAATGGTTAACAATCTCTACAATGTCTTTCGAAAAATCTCCTGTAGGATAAAAAGCCTTACTAAATTCTAAAACTTTCTTTTTATAATCTAATCTTCCAAAAACAAGCGGAACATTTGCTTTTGTAGCAATCTGATAAAATCCTGTTTTCCATCTTTCTACGTAAGCACGAGTTCCTTCCGGAGAAATTGAAAAAATAAAATCATCCTTCTTTTTAAAAAGCTCAATAATATAATCAACCATTTTTATACTGCCTTTTCTATCTATTGGCATAGCACCCAAAGCTCTTAGAATATATTTTAAAGGAAAGAAAAACATCTCTTTTTTCATCAATACTTTTTGGGGAATACCAACAGAGCTAACTCCAAGACGTGCTATTACAAAATCCCAATTGGAAGTGTGAGGAGCAGCAACAATAACATAAGATTTTTCTTCTACACCGTGCTTCACAACTTTCCAGCCAAAAAGATTTAGTATAAATTTACTAACAATAGCAGACATATTCCTCCTTTAAATAAATATTAATTCCATGCAAAAGTAATCAAAAAAAACGAATTAGTAAGTATTCACTTACAATAAATAGAAACAAATACATTCTTAACTCAATACTTAACATTAGCGGGTTTTGGATTATATAATTCGGGATTACGACCTTTAACATCCTTGAGTAGGCTAACAATCAATTTAAAATCCTTTTCAAAATCTCCGCTTGGGTATATTACATCGGCCAAACCTGAGCGTTTCTTTTCATAGTCAATTTTTCCAAGAACTATTGGAACATTTGCTTTTAAGGCGATATGATAAAATCCTGTCTTCCATTTTTCCACATAAGAGCGCGTCCCTTCAGGTGTAATAGAAAAAACAAAATCATCTTTTTCCTTAAAGATATCCGCTATATAATCTACCATTTTTTCACTTTTCTTACGATTTATTGGCATTGCTCCCAAAGCTTTTAGCAGGTAATTTAAGGGAAAGAAAAACATCTCTTTTTTCATCATAACAGTCTGTTTAACTCTTAAAGAACCTATAACCATTGTGCCCATAATAAAATCCCAATTCGAAGTGTGAGGAGCAACTAAAATAATAAAAGACTTTTCTTTAGGGATATTTTGATCCACCTTCCAACCAAATACCCACAAAATAAATTTAAAAATATATGCAATCATTTTATACTTATCAATTAAAAATCCTTGAATCAATATGTAAAATTACATTTTTCTCATTAAGGATTACGATATTTATAAATTTAACAAAATTATGAACAAAAAAAAATATTAAGACCTACCCCCCATTTAACGATTTAAATACCTAAATACATTTTTATCAACAACTATTTGTAATTATCTATAATTGCTATATATTTGCTAAAGCATGCGAGGTATATTAATACTTTCTAATTATCGCTAATGTCAATATTTAAAAAAATATTCGAGTTCTATTATACTGGCTTTAAAGAAATGAAAGTCGGCAAACAACTATGGTTAATAATTTTAATTAAACTATTTATCATGTTTGCTATACTCAAACTTTTCTTTTTCCCCAATTTTTTAAAAAGCAAGTTCAATTCTGATAAAGAAAGAGGTGATTACGTGATTGAACAATTAACTAACCCAAAATAAATTATATGGAAAATTTTGATTTTACTTTAATCGATTGGTCCAGGGGACAATTTGCATTAACTGCATTATACCACTGGCTATTTGTTCCATTAACCTTAGGCATAACATTTATGCTTGCAATAATGGAAACCATCTATTACAAAACTGGCGATCTGGAATGGAAAAAGATTACCAAATTCTGGATGACTCTTTTTGGAATTAATTTTGCTATTGGAGTAGCTACAGGAATTATTCTTGAGTTCCAATTTGGAACCAACTGGTCAAACTATTCTTGGTTCGTTGGTGATATTTTTGGTGCTCCCTTAGCTATAGAAGGCATTATGGCATTTTTTATGGAATCTACCTTTATTGCAATTATGTTCTTTGGGTGGGATAAAGTAAGTAAAGGATTTCACTTGGCCGCAACTTGGTTAACAGCTATTGGTTCTAACCTTTCAGCACTATGGATTTTAGTTGCCAATGGATGGATGCAAAACCCGGTTGGAATGCAATTTAATCCGGATACTGCAAGAAATGAAATGAATGATTTTTGGGAAATTCTTTTCTCGCCTACAGCTGTAAATAAGTTTTTACATACAATATACACCAGTTATATTGTTGCAGCAATATTTGTTGTAGGAATCAGTGCTTGGTTTTTATTAAAAAACAGAGATATAATTTTTGCTAAAAGAAGTATCGTAATAGGTTCTGTTTTCGGACTTATTTTTGTCGCTTTAGCAGGTTTTACCGGAGATGAATCGGCTCGTGAAATCTCTAAAACACAGCCTATGAAATTTGCAGCTATGGAGGGTCTTTATTATGGAACTACAAATGCTCCACTTGTAGGTTTCGGGATACTAAAAGACGACCCTGTTGTAGAAAATCCTGACAAAAAAGGTTTCTTAGTTGAAATTAAAATTCCAGGTGCATTATCATATATGGCCAATTTGGATTTTGATTCTTTTGTACCCGGTATTTACGATTTAGTTCACGGAAATAAAGAACAAGGAATTATATCGTATTACGATAAAATTGATCGGGGTACTGTTGCAAGAAAAGTTTTAACCGACTATAAACTTGCTAAAAAAGAGAAAAATACTCTAGTTGCAGATTCACTTCGAGCAAACTTTGAGAATGAAGAGTGGATGAATACTTATTTCAAATACTTTGGTTATAGCTATTTTAAAAACCCACATGATATTATTCCAAACGTACCTATTTCATTCTATTCGTTCCACATTATGGTCATTTTGGGTGGGTATTTTGGAATCTTATTTTTACTTATGTTATTCTTAAGTCTTAAAAATAAACTAGCTAACAAACGTTGGCTGCTATGGATTGCTCTATGGAGTATGCCTCTTGCTTATCTTGCAACAGAAAGCGGATGGATTATTACAGAATTAGGTCGTCAGCCTTGGGTAATTCAAGACTTGATGCCAACTATGACTGCTGTTTCAAATATTGACTCAAATGCAGTACTAATTACTTTCTGGCTCTTCTTTGCTGTATTTGCTGCGCTATTGATTGCCGAGATAAAGATTATGTTAAAACAAATAAAAATAGGACCAAACGAAGGAGGACATTAATATGTTTGAAACATTAGATTATAGTATTTTACAACATTATTGGTATGCCATTATTGCTTTGTTAGGCGCGCTGCTAATATTCTTGTTATTTGTACAAGGCGGACAAACCTTGATTTATACCATTGCGAAAAACGAACTGGAGAAAAAGATGATTGTTAACGCTTTGGGCCGTAAATGGGAATTTACCTTTTCTACTTTAGTAGTTTTTGGAGGAGCATTCTTTGCTTCATTTCCTCTGTTTTACTCTACCAGTTTTGGAGGAGCATATTGGGTTTGGATGATTATTCTATTTGCATTTATTATACAGGCTGTTTCCTACGAATACCGAACAAAACCAGATAACTTCCTAGGTCAGAAAACATACGAAATATTTTTGATTATCAATGGAGTTATTGCAACCGTATTTTTAGGAACTGCTATTGCTACATTTTTCACAGGCTCTCCTTTCCATATTGACGATTTAAATCGTTCATTTTGGGATTCACCATTTCGTGGTTTAGAACTGGCTTTAGATTTTACGAGATATGCAACATTTGTAAATTTATCTTTTGGACTTGCTGTGTTTTTCTTATCTCGAGTATTAGCTAATCTTTACTTTATGAATTCAATAGATCATGAAGGGATTTTATATAGAGCTAAAAAATCTTTATTTGCAAATGCAATACCATTTTTAGTTTTCTTCTTATTCTTCTTGATAAATATTTTAGTAATGGACGGCTACGCTGTTAATCCGGATACTAAAGAAGTATTTATGGAGCCTTATAAATACCTGCACAACCTATTACAAATGCCCGTAGTAATGATTATTTTCCTACTTGGTGTTGTATTAGTAATATTTGGAATTATAAGAGCCTATTTCTTTACTGAAAAATGTGCTGGCAGAGGAATATGGGCATCGGGTATTGGTACAGTATTAACCGCTTTTGGTTTATTACTTGTTGCCGGATATAACAATACTGCTTACTATCCTTCATTTACCGACATACAATCATCCATTACTATTTTCAATAGCTCATCAAGCCAATACACTTTAACAACTATGAGCTATGTCTCATTAATGGTTCCAATTGTATTAGCATATATTTTCTATACTTGGAGAGCAATGAATAAGAAAAAAATAGATGCAGATGAAATGAATAACGATTCACACGCATATTAAGAAAGGAGAAAAAATGTATACAAAAGAAATAATTTTAATACTTAGCTGGCCTGTTACAATATATGTTGCTTACCTGCTAATACGATATTTTCTTAAAGTTTTTGATAAGAATGTTCAATCATAAAAGGAAAGAGGCTTCCATTTTGGAAGCCTCTTTTTTAAATATCAATCTTAAGATTTTCGATAGCCAAAACAGTATTCTCAAAAACACTCTGTGTTTCTATAAGAACGGGATTTAAATCCTTATAACGAGCCGAGAAATGTCCGATAATTAGTTTCTTAGCATTAACATTATTAGCAGCTCGTGCTGCATCTAATGTAGTTGAATGTTTTTTAGCTTCAGCAGTTTTTCTCATATCTTCCATAAAACTACATTCATGATATAATAAGTCTACATCTTGAATATAATCTGTAATCGCCTCGTAATAAGCTGTATCTGAACAATAAGCATAAGATTTTCGGGCAGATCCCGGTTTTGTTAACAAATTATTACTTACAACCTCCCCATTATCATTTACAAAATCATTTCCCTGTTTAATTCCTTCAAAAGCATGATTGGGAATATCATATATTTTAAGAACTTCCTTTCTAATTTTACGCGCATGTGGTTTTTCAGCAAAAAGAAAACCACAAGTAGGAACACTATGATTTAAAGGGAAAGAATATATTTCAAGATGCTTATCTTCAAAAATAAGATGCTTGGTGTCAAATTCTAAAAAATGATACTGAATTTTATAATTAAGATTTGATTGCGACACCGATAACTGCAAGTCCAATACCTTTTTAATATCTTCCGGAGCATAAATATGTAAATCATTTTCTCTTCCTAAAAGATTAAAACTTGATATCAAGCCTATCAATCCAAAGAAATGATCGCCATGCATATGGCTAATAAAAATATGATTTATTTTGGAAAAACGAATCTGATTTCTTCTGATTTGTATTTGTGTTCCCTCTCCACAATCAATCAGGAATAGTTTAGAAAGATGTGAAACTATTTGAGCACTTGAGAAACGAGCCGAAGTAGGAATAGCAGAACTGCTACCTAATATAGTAACCGAAAATTGATTCATAATAACGATTTACAAAAAATAAAAATACATATTCTTTCCAATAAAATAATGCTATGAATAATCAAAACTGCTACCATCTAAAAACTCACGTAAAATAGAAGTAGGTGGAATTTCTTTTTCTGCTATTGGTAAAATATAAGAAAGAAACTTTAATAACCGTCGAGCTTCAGAATATTCAGGAACAATAGGAGGAACTTCTTTCAATAAAGGTTCAACCCACTTTTTTAATACTCCTAACTCAAACAACAAGGCAGTATTAAACATTACATCAGCTTCTTCTTGATGAGGGAAAATATACTTATCCTCTCCTGCCCTAACACTTGGCCATCTTTGCAAAGTTTCTAAAGCAGAATATCCTCTATAAGAATAATCACGTACCATACGCCTAATCAAACGGTTATCTGTAGTTGGAATACGATTCGACGAATCGATACTCAGAGGCGTTAATGCTGATACATACACCTTAAATTTTCTGTGTTTTGGAATTTTCTCGGAAATAATTGGATTTAATCCATGTATCCCCTCAACTAAAATAATACTGTTTTTATCTAATTTTAATTTCGATCCATCGTATGATCTTTGCCCATTAGCAAAAGAAAATTTCGGCAAATCAACTTCTTTTCCATCAAATAAATCCAACATATTTTCATTAAAAAGTTCGACATCCAAAGCTTGCGGACTCTCAAAATCATAATCGCCATTTTTATCTCTTGGAGTGTGTGCACGATCTACAAAATAATTATCCATTGAAAGCACGATAGGTTTAAAGCCAATAACACTTAATTGAACAGATAAACGCTTTGCAAAAGTGGTTTTTCCTGAAGAAGAAGGACCGGAAATAAGAACAACCTTAATATCTTCTTTTCTTTTATCAATCATATCGGCAATGCAAGCAAGCTTCTTCTCTTGCAATGCTTCAGAGATTTTAATAATATCACTGATCTTTCCATTCTGTGTTGAAAGATTAAGCTGACCGACATTTGGAACACCTATAATCTCTACCCAATCTTTAAACTCTCTAAATATTTCAAATAATTTATTTTGAATAATAATTTTCGGCAATTTATTTGGATCTTCTTCCTTTGGAGCTACCAGCAACATACCTTCGTAATATTTTACTAAATCAAAATTTTGTAAATATCCGCTTGACGGGAGAAGATAACCGTAAAAATAATTAACTACATTATCTAACTTATATACCGAACTATAAAATTGCTTACGTGTACGCATTAAAGTACACTTATCATTTAAACCAAACTCTTCAAATATTCTTAAAGCATATTCTGTACGTATTTCCTCTCGTGTAAATGGAATATCTTGATTAATAATTTCTTGCATTTTAATACGTATGCTATTAACCATATCCGCATGAAAATCGTCATCAGTAATATCACCCAACTCGCAATACAAACCATTAGAAACAGCATGTTCTATTTTTAGCCTTTTATCAGGATATAAATCTATTGCTGCTTTAAATAATACCAAAGATAAAGACCTTAAATACATACGTTTACCATCGGGGTGGCGATAATCAATAAAGCGCACAGTTTTAGGTTTATACACCAAATAATCTAATTCTTTTAAGCTATTATTTACCATAGCTCCAAGAATAGGATATCCGATATCTATTTTCTGATCATTTATAATATCTTGTAAAGTAGTTCCAAACGGATAGCTCTTTTCGGTATTCGTATTCTCACAATATATATTAACATTCTTTCTACTCATCGCAAATTATTTTGCCACATCAACTTTAGTGTGATTGTACAAATTTAAAATTATAAGTTAGATATTCATATTGTTTTTCACAGATATACTAATCCACAACAAATTTGAACATTTACATAACAAAAGATACAGTAATTTTCACTACACGCTATTTACAATAGTTGATATTAGTGCATAATTACTTAAACATCATATCAACAAGTGATTGAATACATGCTATTAATAACGCTAAATTCGGTATAAGAAATACTCACAAGCATTCTTTATACCGAATTCAGTTCAATAATAAATACAATTAGATTATATGGCTATAAATCCCATTCAGATACAGCTAAAGTTTCATCGACATTGCAACTAATTCAGCAATATCGTAATTTTTAACCGTCTCCTCTTTTTCTTTATATTTAAGTCCATCCGAAATCATAGCCATACAGAAAGGACAAGCTGTTGCAACAATATTACATCCTGTTTCAAGAGCTTGCTCCGTACGTTCCATAAATATTTCTTTATCTCCATTTTCAGCTTCTTTAAACATTTGTCCACCACCAGCACCACAACATAAGCTGGAAGCTCTATTATCTTTCATTTCAACCTTAACAGAAGGTATAGCAGCAAGAACATCGCGAGGAGCATCATATTCGCCATTTCCACGTCCAAGATAGCAAGGATCGTGATAAGTAATGGTACTACCTTCAAACACATCACCACCTATTTCAAGATTACCTGCAGCTATTTGCTCTTGCAAGAATTGCGTATGATGTATCACTTCAAAATTTCCACCTAAATCGGGATATTCATTTTTAAGGGTATTAAAATCGTGAGGATCAGTACAAACTATTTTTTTCACTTCATAACCATTTAAAACTTCAATATTCATCAAAGCCTGCATTTGATAAAGCATTTCGTTACCGGCACGACGAGCTAAATCACCACTATCGCTTTCTTCGGTTCCAAGAACGGCAAAATCAACTTTTAAATGATTTAATATTTTCACAAAGCTACGAACGACTTTTTTATAACGATCGTCGAAAGCGCCTGCTGAACTTACCCAAAACAAATATTCGGGTTTCTTTCCGGCAGCAAACATATCTGCCATAAGTGGAACATTCACACCATCAGCCCATAACATACGATCATCTTGAGAATACTGCCAAGGAGCTCCGTTATTTTCGATATTAGTTAAAGCAGAATTTAAAGTTGGAGGCGTTGAAGCTTCTTCTAATGAACTATAACGACGTAACTCCATAATAATGGAAACATGGTCAATATTTACCGGACATTCATTGGTACAAGCATTACAAGTAGTACAAGCCCAAAGTTCCTCCGGACTAATAAAATCACCCCAAAGAGCTTTATTATCATCGAAACTATTACCATCTTTAGCTACACCTTTTCCTACAATCTCCAAACGATCTCGAGTATCCATTATAATCTTGCGTGGAGAAAGCATTTTACCGGTTTTATTAGCCGGACAAACATCGGTACATCTACCACATTCTGTACAAGTATATGCATCGGCAAGACTTTTCCAACTTAAATCGCGAACATCTTTTGCACCAAAACGTTCTACTTCTTCGGTTCCGGCTTCTTCTTCCGAAATAATTCCCATCGCAATTTTAACCTCTGTAGTTACAGCTTCCATATTACTAATATAAGTAGCTGGTTTTAATTTTGAAAAATATACATTTGGGAATACAAGAAAAACATGAAAATGCTTCGAATATGGAATATAATTTAAAAATGCAAAAACGCCTATAATATGAAACCACCAACCAAAACCTTCGATAAATTCTAAAGTTGAAACCGAAAATCCTGAAAAAAGCGGAACTAAAAATCCACTAATTAGGAAAGTTCCTGTAACAGGATAATGCTCTACTCCTTTTAACTGAAGTACTTGATCGGCAGCATTCATAGAAAAAAGGGCAGTCATTAATAAAATTTCGGTAATTAATATGATATTTCCATCAAGTTTTGGCCAGCTTGTCATCTCAGGCTTATGAAAACGAGCCAAGCGTAAACCATTTCTACGAAATAAGAAAACCACACAAGCTGTAATTACCGCCAAAGCAAAAACTTCGAATACCGAGATAAGCACATTGTAAAAGGGTAAAAACGAAAATACTCTGTGAGTCCCGGCAATACCATCGGTCATAATCTCAAGCATTTCAAAATTCACCATTATAAAACCGGTATAAACTAAAATATGTAGTATTCCGGCAATAGGACGTTTAACCATTTTACTTTGGCCAATAGCCACTAAAAACATTGTTTTCCAACGCTTTTGCTGTTGGTCTTTAATGTCGAGAGGTTTCCCTAACTTAATATTTTGAATTATAACGTTTACACTTCGGTAAAACAAAACGACCGTAATGGCCAAAACGACTAAAAAAATAATACTTGATACCATAAAATTAATTTTTATCTAAATTATATAAGAAGCATGTTTATTTCTTCTCATATTCTTTTGTTTTTACTTAATGATACAATATTAATTAATTAAGCAACAGCATGCAAATACAATGCATGCATTGTATATTTTTTATTTTGAATCTAAATAGTGAAATTAGATTTAGTACTGATTTACAATAAAATACAGTACATATTCAAGAGTTGTCGCCTTTATAAAATTTTATTTAAGGTAAAATCATAAATCTATAAAAGACATAGCTTTGACAGTTGTAACAACCAGGTTAGTAGTCGAACTGGCTATTACTTCTCCTTTTAAATTATAAACTTTACATTCAAAATTAGCAATCTTCTTTCCCATCCTAATAACATTTGCTTTAGCTCTAACAGTTTCGCCTTTTCTCGCTCCAAAAAGATAATTTACATTAAGGTTAGTTGTGGTAAACATGTATTCCGGCTCCATGCTAAAAAATGCAATCCCAATTGTATCGTCAATAATTGCAGCTAAAAAGCCTCCCTGAATCATACCAACAGGATTTGTTAAATCATGTTTTATTGGGTAATCTACCCAAGCTTCACCGACTCCAATATGTTTTAGAGTACCAGCTAACAACAAAGTTGAAGGCGAAATACTATCAGTAAAAGGCTTATCCAGTTGATTTTTTAAGTACTCAACAGTTGAGTTTGTTATAGTCTGCATAAAATTTTATATTCTCCCAAATAACGACCTTACTCCCTTGATAAACTGTATCCAAAAGCTTAAGGACATATTTTTACCATGATTTATGTTTAATATAATGCCGTTAATCTGAAAATAGTGGAATATTAATTTAAGAAAATACTCAGTCTTGAGGATATATTTCTTGAAGTAAATGGTCATACTTTTTCCTTACAACTCTACGCTTGAGTTTTTGCGTTGGAGATAATTCACCTGTTTCGGCAGTCCAAGCTTCACACACCAAACGAAATACTTTTACTTGTTCAATATGTCCTAATTCTTTATTCTTTATCTCTACTTCTTTTTGATAACGCTCGATAATTACTGGCAAATAGATTAAATCTTTATTATCACGATATTTTATTTTATGTAAATGACACCAATTATGTAGGAACTCAAAATTAGGTGAAATTAAAGCTCCTGTAAATTTTTCATTTTCACCAACAACCATAATATTCTCTATAAACTGAGATTCTTTAAAAGTATTTTCCACCAAATGAGGTGCAACATATTTTCCTCCACTAAGTTTAAATATCTCTTTTTTTCTATCGGTAATACTTAGCATATTATTCTCATCTACATTTCCAATATCACCTGTATGAAACCAGCCATCTTCGGTTAATACCTCACGTGTTTTTTCAGGATCTTTATAATAACCCACCATAACATTATCGCCTTTAACAAGTATTTCACCGTCTTCGGCTATTTTAACTTTGATGCTATCAGGAATTAAACCTGCACTTCCCCATTTTACACCGGGATAATCAGCTAAAGTTGCAGAAACAATTGGTGAAGTTTCTGTTAATCCATAACCTTCTTGAACACGTACACCGGCAGCTCTAAATATCCGTGCTAATCGAGGCTGTAAAGCAGCTCCTCCGGAAATTACACCTTTAAGTTCTCCGCCTAATGCCTCACGCCATTTACTAAATATGAGTTTATCTGCAATTTTTAATTTAAAATTATACCAAGCAGAACGTTCTGCAGGATTTGCTTTTAATTGATTTCCCAAATTAACAGCCCAAAAGAAAAGTTCCTTTTTAATACCCGAAAGCTCTCTACCTTTATTTGTAATCTTATCATATATTTTTTCAAAAACACGAGGAACGGTAATAAACATTTTCACTTTTATCTCACGTATATCATCTCCAATATCCTCAATACTCTCCGAGTAATGAATTTTAGCTCCTATAGATTGCCAAAGATAATTACCGGTACGTTCTAAAATATGACAAAGAGGAAGGAAACTCAGTACTTCGTCGCCAACTTCACTATAGGGGACACAAGTTTGGGCAATTTTTACATTGCTGACTACATTATTATGTGTTAGCATAACACCTTTTGAAAGACCGGTTGTTCCCGAAGTATATATCAATGTTAGTAAATCATCCGGTTTTACTTCATCCATATTTTGTTTTAACAAATCGCGATATTTATCAGCCTCGTCAATCCCCTTTTGACTAATCTCTATCCAATTTTTTACACCTTCAATTTCATCAATAGTATATATTTCCTCAAGCTTATCAATTTTCTCAAAAATAGGATATATCAAATCATATAAATCTTTATTTGCAACAATTAATATTCTAGATTCTGAATGAGACAAAATATGGAGATATTCCTTTTCACTAATTGTAGGATAAATTCCTACATGAACTACACCAATCTGAGACATACCAAAATCAATAAAATTCCATTCTGGTCGGTTATTAGTCACTGTTGCAATTTTATCACCTTTTTTAAAACCCATCGACAATAATCCAAGACTAAAATTATCAACTTGTTTTCTATAATCGGCAGTACTAAAGCGTTCCCATTTACCATTACGCTTAACAGCTAATGCAGATTCTTGTGAAAAATTCTTCTCGGCATAAGTGAGAATATCGAAAGTACGTCTTACTGATTCCATTTGATTCTTGTTTTTATTTGGGTTTAGGTCTGCACAAATATAACAAATGTTTTATGCATGCATAGTATTTTTCAACAAATTTGGCATAAAAAAACGCTTTACTAACAAATTAGTAAAGCGTTTTGGGCATTAAAAATTAATTTCTATATATTTCCACTTCCAGCAGTTTGAAATATTTCTTTAACAAGATGATCGTATTTATCATAAAGGAATTTTCTTTTTAATTTCAATGTAGGTGATAATTCGCCTGTATTTGGAGTCCATTCAGAACATACTAATTTAAAGCGTTTAATTTTTTCAGTATCACTTAATTTTTTATTAATATCATTCACTTCTGTTTGATAACGCTTAACTACTTCGGGCATACGTACCAATTCTTCGTTATCACGATAATGCAATTTATGTTTTGTAGCCCAATAATGCAGATGATTAAAATCGGGAGAAACCAAAGCACTGGCAAACTTCTCATTTTCACCAATAACCATAACATTTTCAATAAACATAGATTCTTTACATTTATTTTCAATAGCTTGGGGAGCTACGTATTTTCCTGAAGACAGTTTAAAAATTTCTTTTTTACGATCGGTAATTTTCAGATACTTACCATCTTCCATAATACCAATATCGCCAGTATGAAACCAACCATCTTCATCAATAACTTCAGCAGTTAAATCTGGTGCTTTATAGTAACCTAACATAATATGAGGCCCTTTTGTTAATATTTCACCATCTTCGGCTATTTTAACTTCAACATCTTCTAATATTGGACCAACAGTACCAAATTTAATATTAGGATATTCTGTATGATTTACAGCAATTACCGGCGAAGTTTCTGTTAAGCCATAACCTTCTTGAACATTAATACCTGCTGCGCGAAAAACACGTGCTAAACGAGGTTGCAATGCAGCACCTCCCGAAATAATAACTTTTACATTTCCACCAAGAGCTTCCTGCCATTTAGAAAAAATAAGTTTACGAGCAATCTTTAATTTTTGTTCATAAAACCAACCATTAGCATTATTTAACTCATAGCGCAAGCCTAATTCTACCGCCCAGAAAAAGATTCTCTTTTTGATTCCTTCCAAATCTTTTCCCTTAGCCATAATCTTATCAAAAACTTTTTCTAATAAACGAGGTACCGAACTAAACCCATGAGGATTTATTTCTTTCAGATTATCGACGATAGTAGCCATATTCTCAGCATAATAAATCTTAATACCTTTATACTGAAAATGATAATTAAGCATACGCTCATACACATGACATAGAGGTAAAAAGCTCAATGCCTTTTCCCCTGCTACCAAAGGCTGGATTTTAGAAGTAGATATAGCATTAGATATCAAATTATTATGAGAGAGCATCACTCCTTTTGCATTACCTGTAGTTCCACTAGTATAAATAATAGTTACCATATCTTCCGACTTAATGGAAGCTTTAATGGTTTCTAGTTCTTCTTTATACTTATCACGATTTTGAGTTCCCAAATCGCGAATCTCAGTCCAAGACTTTGCTCCTTCTATTCCTTCATTAAAAACATAAATATTTTTAATTGTCTCCACTTTATCAGCCAAAGGAACAAGACGCTTATAAAGTAACTTATCTGAAATAAGTAAAGTTTTTACTTCGGAATGAGCCAAAATATACTCATACTCTGAATCCGAAATTGTTGGATAAATTGGCACATGTATAAGTCCTGCCATAGACATTCCCATATCAACAATATTCCATTCCGGACGATTATTAGATACTGTTCCTATTTTCTCTCCCTTTTTATAACCTAAAGCTAAAAGGCCATAAGCAAAATCATAGGCATTATCCAAATATTCTTGACTTGTAAAAATATCCCATTTTTTATTGCGCTTAACAGCTAAAGCATCATCAGTCATAAAGTTCTGGCGCATGCGCTCAAGGATATCAAATGTTCTTGTAACTTCCATATTTTTAGATTTTTGAAAGCAACAAATGTAATAAATAAAGTATATTTCACAATATTTTAACAAATACCAAAGCCTCCCTTACAGTATATTATGATAAAATATGGATTTTACATACTGATTATAAGGAAGTTATTTTTTAAAAAATATTAATATTATTTTTAAACAATTTTTTATTTTTTTTTGAATTTTTATAAAAAAAAATATAAAATCAACTTTTTGTTAAACGCGATCTACATATTTTACTAAAAAAAATAAATACTCAAATACTTTTTTGCCTACCTTTGACTTGATTAACTTAAACTCAGTATTATGAAAATTACAATAGTTGGAACAGGCTACGTTGGTTTAGTAACCGGAGCTTGTTTTTCGGAAGTAGGTATCGACGTAACCTGTGTTGATATTGATGTAAAAAAAATCGAAAATCTTAAAAAAGGCATCTTACCCATTTGGGAACCAGGTTTAGAAGATATGGTTCAACGAAATGTTGAAAATAACCGTTTACATTTCAGTACCAGTCTTGCAGACAGCCTTGAAGGAACGGAAGTTGTTTTTGGTGCCGTAGGAACTCCTCCCGATGAAGATGGAAGTGCAGACCTTAAGTACGTATTACAAGTTGCTCGAGAAGTTGGTAGAAATATTAACGATTATGTTTTAATGGTCACCAAAAGCACTGTCCCTGTTGGAACTGCCGAGAAAGTTCGCTCAGCTCTACAAGAAGAGTTAGATAAACGTGGTGCAATGATAAAATTTGATGTTGCTTCTAACCCCGAATTCCTAAAAGAGGGCGATGCTGTTAACGATTTCCTTAAACCGGATCGTATAGTTGTTGGCTGCGATACGGAGAGAGCTGTACGAACAGTAGAGCGCCTATACAAACCTTTTACTTTAAATGGGCATCCAGTTATTTTTATGGATATTACTTCAGCAGAAATGACTAAATACGCAGCAAACTCCATGTTGGCAACAAAGATTAGTTTTATGAACGATATTGCTAACCTTTGTGAAATTGTTGGTGCCGATGTAAATGCTGTTAGAAAAGGAATTGGCAGCGATTCGCGTATAGGAAAAAAATTCATCTACCCGGGAACGGGATATGGAGGATCATGTTTCCCAAAAGACGTAAAAGCTTTAATTAAAACCGCCGACAGTTATTCTTATAATATGCGTGTTTTAAAAGCAGTAGAAGAAGTAAACGAAAGTCAGAAATCTATTTTATTCAATAAGCTGAACAAACACTTCAATTATGATTTAAAAGGTAAGCATATTGCTTTATGGGGACTTTCTTTCAAACCTCAAACCGACGATATGCGTGAAGCTCCGTCTTTGGTAATTATTCGCAAACTTCGCGAAGCAGGAGCCACGATTAAAGCCTATGATCCTGTCGCAATGGAAGAATCTAAGCGAATCCTTGGCGACAAAATTGAATATGCTGAAGACAAATACGACGCCTTATTAGATGCTGACGCACTAATAGTTGTAACAGAATGGCCAGAATTCAAATTCTTAAACTTCCATCAAGTAAGCCAATTATTGACAAACAATTTAATTCTTGACGGACGAAACATATACGATGCTAAAGAAATGAAAGAGAACGACTTCACCTATTATTGTATTGGTTTAAACACAGTAAAATAAGCAAGCTGTTCTAATTAAGAATTAAGACAAAATATTATGATTAGAAAAAAAGTTTTGGTTACCGGAGGCGCAGGCTTCGTTGGTTCTCACTTAATTGATCGATTACTAAAAGAAGGTAATGAAGTAATATGTGTCGATAATTATTTTACGGGACAAAAGCAAAATATTGTCCACTTAATGGAGAATCCATTCTTTGAATATATAAGACACGACATTACAATGCCATTCTTTATAGAAGTAGATGAAATTTACAATCTTGCCTGTCCCGCTTCTCCTATTCATTACCAATACAACCCTATTAAAACGGTTAAAACATCGGTTAGTGGTGCAATAAATATGCTTGGACTTGCAAAGAGAATTAATGCTAAAATACTACAAGCATCAACAAGTGAAGTTTATGGCGATCCAAAAGTTCACCCTCAAACAGAAGATTATTGGGGACACGTAAACCCTATCGGAACGCGTTCTTGTTACGACGAAGGAAAACGTGTTGCAGAAACATTATTTTTCAATTACCATTGGCAAAACAAAGTACGTATAAAAGTAATACGTATTTTTAACACCTATGGCCCTCGTATGCATCCCCATGATGGTCGCGTTGTATCTAACTTTATTGTTCAAGCATTACAGGGAGAGGATATCACAATTTATGGTGATGGCTCTCAAACCAGAAGTTTTCAATATGTCGATGATTTGGTAGAGGGAATGGTTAGAATGATGAATTCTAGAGAAGATTTTGTCGGCCCTGTTAATATAGGTAATCCAAACGAATTCACTATTGCAGAATTAGCCGAAAAAGTAATTGAATTAACCGGAACAAAATCTAAAATCATTTATGAAGATTTACCTTCTGATGATCCTTTACAACGTCAACCGGATATTACTTTAGCAAAAAAAGAACTTAATTGGAAACCTAATATTCAATTGGAAGATGGTCTTAAAAAGACTATTGACTACTTTAAACAACTTGTAATTTAGGTTAAAACAAATGTAGCGAAAGCTTAAAAGCTTTCGCTACATTTTAATTGAGCTAAACATATGATTAACATTTTAATTACCGGTAGCGATGGTCAGTTGGGAAACGCCATACAAGTAGCAAGTAAAACTTTTAGTAATTTCAATCTGACATTTACAGATGTTGCTGATTTTGATATTACAAACGCAAAATCTATTAATAAATATTTATCGAAGAATAACTTTAAATATTTAGTGAACTGTGCAGCTTATACAGCTGTTGATAAAGCTGAGGAGGATAAAAATTTAGCTTATTTAATTAATGCAGAAGGACCTGAAAATCTGGCGAAAGCCTGTAAAAAACACAACTGTAGCCTTATCCATATTTCAACCGATTATGTTTTTAACGGAATGAGTCATCTTCCATATACAGAAACAATGGAAACAAATCCCCCATCGGTTTATGGTCAATCAAAATTAGCCGGAGAGAAAGCTATACTTGAATATTCAGATTCTGCCATTATTATTAGAACATCTTGGTTGTACTCAGAATTTGGAAACAACTTTCTAAAAACCATGTTAAAATACGGTTCTGAGCGCGATGAATTACGTGTTATTTTCGATCAAATTGGAACCCCAACCTATGCAGGCGATTTAGCAATGAGTATCTTAAAAATTATTAACTCCAATAAAAAATTAAATCAAAACGAAATATACCACTTTTCTAATGAAGGTGTTATTAGCTGGTATGATTTTGCAAAAGAGATTATGAACCTTGCAAAAATAGATTGTAAAATTACTCCTATTGAAAGTTATGAATATCCGCTTCCTGCACCTCGCCCACATTATAGTGTTTTAAATAAAGCTAAAATTAAATCGACTTTTGGTTTAAGCATTCCTTATTGGAAAGATAGCTTAAAATTATGTTTGGAACGAATCAAAGAATAAAAGTTCAAGCTTTATTCACCATTTAAAGCTTCCAAAAACCCATTGCTCATTTGGGTTGTAATACCCTTATCTTTGTCGAAGTAAATAAAGTAGGCTTGTATTTCAGGATGTTGTTCGATAAATTCCAAGGCTTTCTCTTTTCCCATTACCATAAAAGCAGTTGCAAAAGCATCAGCATCGGTACAATTCTCTGCTAAAACGGATACGCTTAATAAAGAATGCTGTACCGGATAACCGGTTTTTGGATTTAAGCTATGTGCATATCGAATACCGTCTATCTCATAGTATTTACGATAATTCCCTGAAGTTGCTAAGGCTTTATCTTTCAGCATAAAAGTTTGCTGTAATTCCCGCTCTTCAACAGAAGATTCGCTAGGCTTTTCAATTCCTACTAACCACTTCTTACCGTCCGGCTTTTCTCCACTTGCCAATAATTCTCCTCCAACATCTATTAAAAAGTTTTTAATTCCAATTGAAGAAAAATAATTTCCTAAAACATCAACAGAGTTTCCCTGTGCAATTGCATTAAAATTTAGTTGAATACGTGGGTCTTTTTTTACCAGCTTACCATTCTTAACGGAAACAGCACGATAATCAACCAATTGTTTTAGGCTATCAATTAAAAGTGGATTAATCTTTTCGGGTTGGGCAAAAGTACCAAATCCCCAAGCATTTGCAATTGGACCAATAGTAATATCCATTGCACCATCGGTAAGTTCAGCAACTCTAATTGCCGCTTCAAAATTATTGAGAAACCACTTATCTAAAATTACGTCTTCGTTTCTATTTACTTTGCTAACAATACTTTGCGACTGGTAAACAGAAACCGACTGATCGAAAGCATCTAAAATAGAATCTATTTGTATCTTCAGATTTCTATTTGCATCATCAAAATAAATTATTGAATAATACGTTCCTTGAGCCTCTCCCAAAATTTGAATTCTTTCTTTTGGAGAAGAGCAAGCTAAAAAGAAAAAGCCAATACTAAAAATAGCAAAGGCTTTAATCGTTTTTCTTATCATTTAATTAAAATTTAAACCCTAAACGAAAACTCGGTGTTGCAAATGGAAGCAGACTTTCATTATACGAATCCGGATTAAAGGAAATAAACCCCAAACCCATACTTATGCTCACAAAGAAACTATCTGTAGGAGAATAAATAAGTCCGTTATTAATCAGAAACGCGGTATTTATATAATCGGCTTCCGTATTTGTTTCATGATAATTATTATAGGCATCGTAATACCAATCATACTCATTCTCAGTAACTGAGATAATCCTAAATTCCGGTCCTAAGAAATAGCGTACCGTTCCTTGTCCTGTAGGATAAAACTTAACACCCATTCCTACCCACCAATGAACCTCATCAGACCAAGGATCTTCAAAAGGAGAAAGAGTTACTGAAAACGGAATATTAAATGACATTTTACCATCAGACAATACCCGTTCGTACTCAATAGATACACGTCTAACTAAAACATCAGAAAGCATAATTGATAGTCGGCTGTTATTTTCAATATTACTACTGTTATCATTGTCATCAGCAACATAACGTTGTGCAAAAGTGTTTACAGAAACACCCATTATCAGTACAAGAAATATTAAAGTAAGTTTCTTCATATTTATTATTTTTAAGTGTGAATATTTAGAGCTAAATTACAATACTGCAAATACTAATCCTAAAGAAAAAGCCACTTTAACAAAAAAGTAGCTTTTTTTAACAATCTACAATGATAATTTTTAGGGGTTTATTTATCCTCCAAAATCATCAAAGGCAATCATTTCTTCAGGAACACCATAATCATCAAGCATTTTTAAAACCGCTTGATTCATCATTGGAGGACCACAGAGATAATACTCTATTTCTTCAGGTTCGGGATGTTTTTTCAAATATTCATCCATTATCACTTGATGGATAAAGCCAACATAACCATCCCAATTATCTTCAGCTTGAGGTTCTGACAGAGCAATATTGAATTTAAAATTAGGATTGTCTTTTTCTATAGCACGAAATTCATCAACGTAAAACAGCTCACGTAAAGAGCGACCGCCATACCAAAAAGTGGCTTTACGATCGGTTTTTTGAGTAAGAAATTGGTCGTAAATGTGTGAGCGCATCGGAGCCATTCCCGCACCACCGCCAATAAACATCATTTCGCGTTTGGTTGGTTTGATAAAGAACTCACCATAAGGACCAGAAACCATTACCTTATCTCCTGGCTTACGAGAGAATATATATGAAGAACAAATACCTGGATTCACATTCATAAATCCACCTGCTTTACTATCGAATGGAGGTGTTGCAATACGAATATTCAGCATTACAATATTTCCTTCGGCAGGATGATTGGCCATAGAATATGCGCGATAAATTGGTTCTGGATTCTTCATTTGTAAATCCCACATTTTAAACTTATCCCAATCGCCACGATATTCTTCATCAATATCCATATCCTTAAAATCGACTGTGATTGCAGGCACATCAATCTGGATATAACCACCTGAACGGAAATCCATTGTTTCTCCTTCGGGTAATTGAACAACAAACTCCTTGATAAAGGTAGCTACATTATTATTAGAGACTACAGTACACTCCCATTTTTTAATACCAAAAACTTCAGCAGGAATTTGTATTTCCATATCCTCTCTAACTTTTACCTGACAACCCAAACGCCAATTGGCCATTTGTTCTTTTCTAGTAAAAAACCCCTTTTCGGTAGGAAGGATTGTTCCTCCTCCACTAATAACTTGACAGGTACACATACCACAAGTTCCTCCACCTCCACAAGCAGAAGGTAAAAATATTTTTTGAGCCGCAAGTGTGGCTAAAACTGTTGATCCCGGTGATGTAATTATCTCTTTTTCTCCGTTAAGAGTAATTTTAACATCGCCTTGTGGTGTTAGCTTTTTCTTTGCATAAAGCAGCACCATTACAAGAATTAAAATTACCGTTAAGAAAACAACAATACTTGAGATAACGATTGTTCCTATTCCTATATTTAATAACATCATTTTATTTTTTAATATTCAACTTATAACTTAATGCCAAGGAAACTCATAAAGGCAATTCCCATTAAGCCGGTAATGATAAATGTAATTCCAATTCCTTTTAGTGGACCCGGTACATTTGAATAATGAATTTTCTCACGTATCGCTGCAATGCCAACAATTGCTAAAAACCAGCCTATTCCGGAACCAAGAGCAAAAGAAGTAGCTTCACCTAAAGACTGATACTCACGCTCTTGCATAAATAGCGATCCTCCTAAAATAGCACAGTTTACGGCTATTAACGGAAGAAAAATACCCAGAGAAGAATATAATGCTGGAGAATATTTTTCAACAATCATTTCCACTAATTGTACCATAGAAGCAATAACCGCTATAAACATAATAAAACTTAAAAAGCTTAAATCTACATCGGCAAAATCCTCGCTCAACCACACTAAAGCTCCGGGTTTTAATAAGTACTCGTTCATCAAATAATCAACCGGAACGGTAATTCCTAAAACAAAAATCACAGCAGCACCCAATCCAACGGAAGTATTTACCGTTTTAGATACTGCAATGTAAGAACACATGCCTAAGAAGTAGGCAAAGACCATATTATCGATAAATATGGATTTAATAAATATGTTAAATATTTCTTGCATCGTTTCTAATTTTTAGATTGAACACTAGTCTTTTATGAGTTCGGGGTTACGACTTCGTTGTACCCAAATTATTACACCAACAACAATAAGAGCCATCGGTGGAAGAATCATCAAACCATTATTTACATAACCAATATCATATAGTCCAATAGCTTTAAATACTTCCCAACCTAAGATAGTTCCAGACCCTAAGAGTTCGCGAAAAAATGCCACTATCACTAAAATCATTCCATATCCTAATCCATTTCCAATGCCATCTAATAGTGATGGCCAAGGTTTATTAGCCATAGAGAAAGCTTCAAAACGACCCATAATAATACAATTGGTGATTATCAATCCTACAAAAACAGAGAGTTGTTTACTCACTTCATAAGCATATGCCTTTAATATTTGGTCTACAATAATTACCAAGGCAGCTATAACAACCAATTGAACAATAATTCTTATTCGTTGAGGAATTGTATTACGAAGTAAAGAAATGATAACATTTCCCATAGCCAATACAAATGTTACAGAAATAGCCATAACGATTGCGGGTTCCAGTTTAGCTGTAACAGCAAGGGCGGAACAAATACCCAAGACCTGAACCGTAATCGGATTATCTTTTCCGATTGGATCAGTTAATAGTTTAATGTTCTTTGGAGAGAACATCGATTCTTTTTGTGCTTGTTCACTCATTATTTCTTGCTTTTAATATATGGAACATAATTTTCGAGACAATTTTTAAGCATAGCATCTACACCATTGGATGTGATAGTACCTCCGGAGATAGCATCCACACCGTGAATTTGCATGGCAGAAGCTAATTTTGCAATACCGCCTTTTACCACTTTAATAGAAGTAAA
This sequence comes from Bacteroidales bacterium, assembly GCA_021157585.1. Lineage (NCBI taxonomy): Bacteria > Pseudomonadati > Bacteroidota > Bacteroidia > Bacteroidales > Bacteroidales bacterium. The sequence goes on from JAGGWH010000093.1 coordinate 23,889, forward strand.
ATTACCTTGTTTATCAAATATTGTTTTATTGACAAAAGGATTTGTAAAAGCAGGGAAAACTATTTCCGCACCTAAACCGGGAGTTTCTCCTTTATGATCAAAAACAACACCTTTTACCGTGTTAAAATCCGATTGTAAAGCTAAGTTCCCCCATATTGGACCCCACAAACCTTTTCCCAATAAAGGAATAATGTAATAGGTATCGTTCTCAATATGACAAACAAAGAGAGGAGAATTAAATTCTTCCCCATTGCTTTTATTAAAAAGCTCTGTTTTCATATTTACATCAAAGGCCCTCTTATCACCTTTTTCAAAATTTCCGTTTTTATATAAATCTGTTATCTCACCGGTAGAACTAATAATCCACTCTTCTGTAATATATTTATTATAGAGTGTTTCTGCTGTTTCCGGAGTAGATTCAATATCGGTAGATGCTAAGATTGCCGACATTTTTTCGTTTTTCACGTTCTGTAATTGCTTATCCTTTAACAATGTTGCAGCAGTAGATAACACCGCAGCCACAATGATAACCATTACAGAGGCATAAATAAAAATATATGTATTACTATTTGTATTCATTTTCTATAATTTTAATGGTTAGACAGCAATTTGTTTTGCACGTTTATTTCTACGTTTTATATTTCCTTGTACTACATAATGGTCTATTAATGGAGCAAACACATTTAAAAGTAATATAGACAACATCATTCCTTCGGGATAAGCAGGATTTAATACCCGAATAAGAACTGCCATAACACCTATAAGAAAACCATAAATATATTTACCCTTATTAGTTTGTGCAGCTGTAACAGGATCTGTAGCCATAAACACAGCTCCAAAAGCAAATCCTCCTAAAATTAAATGGTAATATGCAGGAACATCATTCATATACACATTAGCACCAACTTGGTTAAATAAAAATCCCATAACAAAACCACCAACAAACACACTAAACATAACGCGCCAACTGGCTATTCCTGTCCATAATAAAATAACGGCACCTATTAAAATTGCAAAGGTTGACGTTTCACCCACCGAACCGGGTAAAAAACCAAAAAAAGCATCAGATACAGAAGGTAAGTCAACACTATCTGTTGCAGTCATTAGATGTCCTAAAGGAGTTGCACCGGAAAAAGCATCAGCTTTTTCGGATATCCACACTTTATCGCCCGACATTTGAGAAGGATACGCAAAGAAAAGAAATGCTCTTGCCAATAATGCAGGATTCATAATATTCATTCCCGTTCCTCCAAATACTTCTTTACCAATAATTACAGCAAAGATTGTAGCTAAAGCAACCATCCATAAAGGAGTGGTTACAGGAACAATAAGTGGAATTAAGAAACCTGAAACAAGATAACCCTCATTCACTTCGTGCCCACGCATTTGAGCAAACACAAATTCAGTTCCTAATCCTACAACATATGATACAATAACCAATGGGAGTACCCACCAAATACCATACATAAAGTTCGTTAGTATATCTGCATCAACCCCTATTGATAAATTATGTTGATATCCAACATTCCATGTTCCAAAAAGGAAAGCCGGTACTAATGCTATAACAACCATAAACATGGTTCTTTTAAGATCTATTGCATCACGTATATGACTTCCTTTTTTTGTTACCGTATTTGGAACAAATAAGAAAGTTTCAAATGCTTCAAAAGTTGAAAGCATATAATGGAACCTTCCTCCTTTCTCAACATTTGGCTTAATTTTATCTAAATATTTTCGTAAAGCTTTCATTTAGCGTTTAGTTTTTCTATTAACTCATTTCTTTTCTTAAAAACTCAAGACCTTCTGCCACTATCGACTGAATTTCAATTTTCGATGTGCTGATAAATTCTATCAAAGCAAAGTCTTCGGCAGCTACCTCATAAATCCCTAAATTCTCCATCAAATCAATATTCTGACTCATAATAGCTTTTATCAACTGCATAGGATAAATATCAAAAGGAAATACTTTCTCAAACTGACCTGTCATTACAAAAGCTCTAACACCACCGTTAAGATTAGTGTCTAAACGATATTCTTTTTTAGGCATCAGCCAAGAAAATAAAGAACGGAAGTAACTAAACTTATTTAGATTAGGCGTTATCCAACCTATAAACTGATAATAATCTCCTTCCGGAATAACACTTAACTGATTATCGTAAAAACTAAGATATCCACCGGATTCAATCTGTGTACCGGTAAGAGGGTTTCCACTGATAAAGCGTAAATTCCCTTCGGTAATATTATTGGTAATCATATCTTTAATAGAAACCCCAACTTTAGCTTTATAATAATGAGGCTTTAAAATTTCCGAACCGGCAACTGCAAAAAGCTTTTCAGGAATATATTTACCTTTTAAAAATAAGTTTCCAATAGTTACAACATCCTGAGCATTAACCATCCACACTACTTCGCCCTTATTAATAGGATCAATAGCTGCTATTTGAGCACCAATCATACTTGCCGGATATTTACCTTCAATCAGATTAATGTTAACATTTTTTGCATTTAATAAGACCTCCGTTTTAGTGTCTTTAGCATTTAAGTTCAGATGTACTTTCCCCTTGCTTAATTTTATCAATGCGTCCAAACCTGTTTGAAATGCCTCTCCTTTTCCTTGCAAAACAAAGTCGTAGTCTATTGCCAATGGTCCATTATCGAAGCCCGAAATAAAAATGGCTTTTGGACTTACTGTTGGATCGGCAATTGTTGAATAAGGACGTTGACGAATGCTAGACCATAAACCACTTTGTAATAATTTTTCCACTATGGCTTCGCGATCTAAACTTACCGGATTAGCAGCTCCGAAATCTACATATTCATTCTTCTCGTCTGCCTCAATTCGTATTTCTAACAATACACGTTTAGCTCCACGCTTAATTCCTGTAATTATACCGCTCACAGGCGATGTAAACTGAATATTTTCACGATATTTATCATAAAATACCGGACTTCCAGCTTTAACTTTATCGCCTTCTTTCACGTTCAATTTTGGAAATACGCCAATAAAATCGGTAGGTTTTAATGCATACTTCAAAGAGCCAAGTTCACTAAGCTTTCTATCAGCTTCTCCCTGAAGTTTTATCGTCAAACCTTTTTTAATTTTAATTACTTCTGACATAAATTTATTTGACTGAAATTAGTATTGATTAATTTTAAAATTCTTGAATTTTAGTACTAAAAATATTTAATCCTTTTATGGTTTCTAATAATAAAGAATGAATGCTATTCCCCCTATAAAAACGAGGCTAAATTATAAATTTGTTTTTTAAATAACAATAAAAAAACACATTAGCAAATATTAACATGCATAACAAATTTATACATTATAAATATCATATTATCAAATAATTACAATTCTCAAAAATAATCAATCCTTATATAGATTAGTTATATATTATCTTGTCAGTTTAGCATTTAACTGATTTTCCTCAACTTTTTTATATACGAATATTGATAATAATCGAAACTTCACATACGAATTTTGTTTTTTATAACCTCTATTTTCTTAATAAAACAGTTTATAACATTTTCCCGATTAGCTCTAAAAAAGTATTTTTCCTTTTTATTTTTGATAAATAAAAAACCATGAAAAATAACTTAAGGCTAAATATTACTTTTCTCTTACTTATATTTTTTATGTCAAACATCCTGTCTCAAAATGTTTTTACTGATAAAATATTTACCGAAAACATTAAAACAGTACAACTTTATCCTGAAAATAATCCGCTTGGTGAAGCCATAATATTTTTAAATGAACAACAGCCACTAATTTTGGAATTTGATGAGATAGATAGTGATTATCGAGAATTTGCTTATACACTAATTCATTGTAACTCAGAATGGCAAGAATCCGACCTTTCGCCCAACGAATACCTTGACGGTTATACCGAAGCTTACATTCAAGATTATCAATTTTCGCAAAATACCAAAGTTCCATTTGTACATTACAATTTGACAATTCCAAATTATGATATTCAAATTCAATATTCCGGAAATTATATATTAAAAGTTTATCCCGAAGGAGAAGCTGAAAATCCTATTATAACAAAAAAATTATATGTTGTAAATCCACTCTGTACTGTTGGTGGAAATATTATGGCTTCAAGTAATCCGAAAACAAGAAACACTAGTCAGGAAATTAGTTTTAAAGTAAATATCAGTGCTTTAAACAGTCGCTTTCCTTCACGCGAAATCACCACTCAAATTCAACAAAACGGTCGTTACGATAATCAAATCAATAAGTTAGAACCCCTTTCCATTCGCGATGGAATTATGGACTTTAATCTTCAAAAGGGAAATATCTTTCCCGGACTAAATACTTTCCGTTTTTTCGATTTTAGCAGTCTGTCTTATAATTCGGAATATGTTTATTCCATTGATAAAACCGGAAATATTGATGAAGTTGAACTCCTTATTTCAAAAAAAAGAGTTAATACTCCATATAAAAATGAGCCTACTCAATTTGGCAAATTTTTTATCGAATCTAAAGATTATAGCGATGCTGATTCAGAAGCAGAATACGCTTTAGTTACTTTTCTGCTTTCGAGTGAAAATCCTTATACCGATAGAGATGTATATATATTAGGCGGTTTCGATTTATGGAGATTAAGTAACAAACTCAGCTATGATTACAACTCAAAAGTTTATCACACAAAAATACTTTTAAAACAAGGATATTACAGCTATCAGTATGCTTTAAAAAAGAAAGGAGAAAATAAAGCAGATGTAGCCTCAATAGAAGGTAGTTTTTTTCAAACACCAAACAGTTATTTTATTCGAGTGTATTACCGTGCCCCAAGCACAACTTTCGATCAACTAGTAGGCTGGCAAGAAATTAAAAATTATAATGATTAAAAATAAAGAATATAGTATTATTTTTGCATCTAAACAGATGCTATTACACGCTTGAAAAACGCAATACAAATTGGATATAAAAACCTGATTTGTAAATATTTAAACGAAACGCATGACTTTTAAAATTAAAAATATTATTCTGATTCTTGGCCTAGCCATTGTGCTTGGCTCCTGTGTTAAGAAACTACCGCTAAAAGTAGATCCCAATGCCGAAACCAATACAAACGCAAGTGATTTAACGGAATTAGTAGCCGGAGATGATTTTGATTGGGAAACTTCTGCTATTGTTTCTGTTTCTATTCAAACTTTAGACAATACCGGTCAACCCATTCCCTCTATAAAAGTTAGCCTGTTTAGCGATTATGAAGCTCTCGGCGGTAAAGAAATAATTAGTGGTTTTGTTAATGCTAATGGTCTTTTCGAAATCAATTATCGATTTGCAACTGCAATGGATTCTCTAGTTGTAGGCACAGACTATCTTGGATTCCCTAACGAAATAAAAGTCCCCATTACCGAAGGCCGATTAGACTATATTTTTGGTGGTATTCCTATCCATACTGACGACGACGATGAAGGAGTTGCTCCATCAAATAAATCTACTGAAGCAACACAGTTTACTCTAAATTATCTAGGGACTTGGAAACGCGATGGAACTCCCCGATATCTTGAAGCAACTGGAGATGTAATAACAGCTGAATTTCTTGCAGATATCAACAATGCCTTGCCTGAAAATCAACCAGTTCCTGATTATCACCCTGAATATTTATGGGAAATTTACGAGCAAAATATTAACCTCATTGAAAGTGCCGACGTATGGATTACATTTGTCTCCGAAGGTGCTGGATATCTGAATACTTTAGCTTTCTACACTTTTGATAAAAACAATCCACCTCAAAGCGTTGATGATATTACTGATGTAACAGTTATTTTTCCCAATGTATCTTTTAAAAATAGTGGCGGAGGA